>NZ_JQBD01000028.1 GCF_001437255.1 Pediococcus damnosus
AAGGCACCTAGGAAAACTTGACACATACAAATCGAGAAACATACTTGTAAAATTTGTACCTACGAGTTACAATTCAATTGTAATGAAAGCGGCTTTACAAAAGACCGTTAATAACAAAAATAATACAAAATTATAGGAGTGATTATCATGGCAGAAAAAACAATTATGTTAGTTTGTGCAGCAGGTATGTCAACAAGTCTTTTGGTATCAAAAATGCAAAAGGCAGCAGAAAAAGAGGGCGTTGATACAGAAATCTTTGCAACAGCGGCTTCTGATGCTACCAGCAAATTGGAAGAAAAACATCCAGACATTTTAATGCTTGGACCCCAGGTTCGTTACATGGAAAGCAACTTCAAGAGCAAATTAGATATTCCAGTTGAAGTTATTAACATGCAAGATTATGGCATGATGAATGGCGAAAAAGTTTTGGCTGAAGCATTCAAGACAATGGGCGTGAAACAAGCGTACCGGTCTTAGCGCATTTTTAAAAAATGTGCTTATATAATTTTGAAAGCGGAAACAGAAATTGCTTCCGTTTTTATATGATTCGAATGAAGCATTGAGAGAGCAGGATGTTCAGTTTGGCTAAAATAGCCGAGTGTGAAGACCTGCAAGGAGAAAAGGAGAAATTAAATAATGGCTGAAGACAAAAAAGAGACAGAGAAGACAGAAGAATCATCAGAAGAACAACCACAAAACCTAGAAGCAATCATGGGTTTGATTATGAATGGTGGGAATGCTAAAAGCTCTGCATTTGAGGCAATTAATGCCGCAAAAAAGGGTGACTATAAAACAGCAGATGCTAAATTAAAAGAATCTGATGGTTTCTTGACAGCAGCTCACAATTCTCAGACTGGCATGTTAACTGATGAAGCAAACGGGATTCATGCCAAAGTTACGTTATTAACAGTTCATTCACAAGATCACATTATGAATGCAATTACATTTCGTGACTTGGCTGGCGAAATTGTTGATTTATACAAACGTCTTGATGGCGTTAAAGTTGAGGATTAGATAATCAAAAAGCAGCCAATGATGTTTCATTTGGGCTGCTTTTGTTTTAAAAAATATTAAATTGAGGTGCAAAAAATGAGTGAACAAAAAATGCGAATGCCAGATGGATTTCTCTGGGGTGGTGCTGTTGCAGCCCACCAATTAGAAGGTGGCTGGCAAGAAGGCGGTAAAGGCGTCAGTATTGCCGACATCATGACTGCGGGAGATAAAGATCATCCTCGCCGCGTTACTGATGGTGTAAAAGATGGTGAAGTTTATCCTAACCATTGGGGAATTGATTTTTATCATCGTTATCCAGAAGACATTAAGTTATTTGCTGAAATGGGCTTTAAATGTTTCCGGACATCAATTGCTTGGACCCGAATTTTTCCTAATGGGGATGAAACAGAACCCAACGAAGAAGGACTTCAATTCTATGATGACTTATTTGATGAACTTTTAAAATACAACATCGAACCCGTTGTGACGTTGTCTCATTTTGAAATGCCTTATCATTTGGTTAAGGAATACGGCGGTTGGTCAAACCGAAAGTTAATTGGTTTCTTCACCAATTATGCAGAGGCCGTCTTCAAACGGTATAAAAATAAAGTTAAATATTGGATGACATTTAACGAAATTAATAATCAGACTACTTGGGACGATCCTCATCCAATGCTACAGAATTCTGGTCTCCAATTAGGTAAGGATGATAATTGGGAAGAGTCTATGTATCAAGCAGCCCACTATGAGATGGTTGCCAGCGCCCAAGCTGTTAAGATTGGCCATAAAATCAATCCTGACTTCCAAATTGGTGACATGATTGCAATGTGTCCAATCTATCCATTAACGGCCGATCCAAAGGACGTTATGGCAGCTGAACGAGCTATGCAAACCCGCTATTACTACGGCGATGTTCAGGCAAACGGTTTTTATCCAAATTGGGTTCTAAAATATTGGGAACGCAAAGGATTTAAAATTGATCGGACTGAACAAGATGCCAAGGATTTACGGGAAGGAACAGCTGACTATGTAGGTTTTAGTTACTACATGTCATTTGTTACAAAATATAGAAAAGATAATCCAGATTATGTTTATACAGAATCGAAAGATCAGGTCGATAATCCTTATACAGAGAAATCTGACTGGGGTTGGCAAATTGATCCAATCGGTCTACGTTACGCCATGAATTGGATGCAAGATCGTTGGCATAAACCAATGTTCATCGTTGAAAACGGTTTTGGTGCGTATGATAAAAAAGAGGCCGACGGTAGCGTTCATGATGACTATCGAATCAGTTATTTCCATGATCATATTGAAGCGATGGAAAAGGCTGTAGTTGAAGATGGCGTTGATCTCATGGGTTATACACCATGGGGATGCATTGACCTCATTTCGGCCAGCACTGGTGAAATGAAGAAGCGTTATGGCTTTATTTATGTTGATCAGGATGATGAAGGAAATGGTTCGCTAAAACGTTCCAAGAAAGATTCATTTGACTGGTACAAGAAAGTTATTGCTTCAAACGGAGAAGATATTTCAGAAAAATAGAACCTGATTTAAAAGCAGTTAGCTAATAAAATGGTTGGCTGTTTTTTTATTTGAAACTTGTTCCACAAATTGGTGGGATGTGCTAAGGTGTAATCATATATAGGGAAGGTGAAGTATGTGTTTCCATACGAAAGAGTGAAGTTATTAAATCAATTGGAACTAAGTATCTATAAATATATTATTGCTCATCCGGCCGAAGTGGCCAACATGACCATTCGACAATTGGCTAAGAAAAGTCACGTATCCCCAACCACCATTTTGCGATTTCTTCGAAAAATGAATTTTGATGGGTATTCAGAATTTAAATATGCGTTGAAACGCCAACAAAAAATAGAGGTTGAACAACCTTCACAACAGCAATCAGTTCCGATGGGTCAATTTTTTGATCAAGTTAATGATGATCACTTTCTCAATAAGATTAGTCAGGCCGCTCAATTTATTGTTGATGCCGATACCAGTTTGTTTTTTGGACTGGGAACGAGTGGAAGCCTTGCCCAATATGGATCACGTTTATTAGCAAATTACGGTCTTTATACGCTAAGTTTTACGGATCCTTTTCAGCCTAAACCCTTGGCACGACGTGATTTTTCTGATACACTGCTAATCTTGTTGTCAGTTTCTGGGGAAACAATGCAAGTTCTGGATCAAGCCAAATTTTATCGGGAAAATGGCGCCAGAACGATGTCAATTACGGCCAATCGCTATTCTACATTAGCGCAACTCGTGGATTTTAATATTTCATATAATGTTCCCGAGGTACGAATGGCAGATTTGAATCTGGCATCGCAAATTCCGGTTGTTTTTCTTCTCGAACAAATTGGCATTAAAGCTCATAAAGATCTTTTGAAATCTACAAATGGGAAAAAAGATTCGGCTTTTTAAAGAAATAAGAAAACGCTTAAATTGGCCCGTACCAGTTTGGAAACAATCCCATTATGGACTTTAAACAACCACTTTTAAAAGCAAACCAATCATAGATTTGAAACATGTTTCTATTCGAAACATGTTTTTTTAATAAAAACTTAAGTTTTCTTCTTGAAATAGGTAGGCACAAATATCTAAATGTGCTATATTAAAGGAGATGAAAGCGCACACGGTGTGATTTCAAATAAACTTTATCACTTGCAAAGTTATGCTTATTATTTTAGATTTTGCTATTTATATTTCGTTGCAAGTGATATCTGGGAGGGTTTTACATGAGTGAGAAAAAATCCAGCTTCGTGCAGGATAAGCTTATTCCCTTAGCAGGGAAAATGGCTGCTTCTCGTCATTTGGTTGCACTTCGTGATGGATTTGCGCTGGTAATGCCACTAATCATTATCGGTTCAGTCTTCATGATCGTTAGTCAGTTTCCAATTCCGGCCTACATTAATTGGATGGGTTCGGTGTTCGGTCCTAACTGGGCAACTGTTGTTGGTTGGGCGACAAATGCAACATTCTCAATTATTGGGTTGGTTGCGGTAATTGGTATTTCTTATCAATTAGCTAAGTCGTATGATGGTGTTGATGCACTGTCAGCAAGTATGATTTCTTTAGGTGCCTTTTTACTTACAATTCCATTGACTACTGATAAGGCTGGTAACACGTTCGTGCCTTTGACAATGTTAGGTTCAATGGGACTGTTTGAAGCCCTATTGGTTGGATTGTTCGTTACTGATTTTTATGTATGGATGATTCATAAGAACTGGCAGTTCCATATGCCAGACACAGTACCACCCGCAGTTGGGAATGCCTTTTCTGCATTGATTCCTGGCTTCGTTATTATTTCAGTTGTTTGGTTAATCAGAATTGGCGTTAGCTTCACAGCGTTTAAGACGATTCCAAACATCATCACAGTTATCTTGTCTAAGCCTTTGACGGCCGTTGGTGGGACAATCTGGGGTGCGTTAGTAGCTGAATTCTTTGTTTCATTCCTTTGGTTATTCGGTATTCATGGTGCCAACGTTGTTAGTGGTATCATGGCACCAATCTGGATGGGTCTAATGGGACAAAATGCTGCTGCTGTTAAAGCACACAAACCAATTCCAAACGTTGTCAGTCAACAATTTTTTGATAACTTCGCCCATGCTGGTGGTTCTGGTGAAACTATTTCACTTGCCTTAATGATGTTCTTCTTTGCTAAATCAGCAAACTTGAAGGCCATTGGTAAGTTGGCTGCTGCACCTGCACTGTTCAACATTAACGAACCTATTATGTTTGGTTTGCCAATTGTTTTGAACCCTGTTATGGCGATTCCATTTATCGTTGTTCCATTAGTTTCTGTTGTTACTACTTACGTATCAATGAAGACTGGTCTGGTAGCACGAACCATGGGTGTTGCTGTTCCTTGGACAACGCCGCCAATTATTTCAGGTTGGTTGGCAACTGGTCACATTTCTGGTGCTGTTCTTCAGTTAGTTAACTTTGTAATCGGTGGTGCCATCTGGTATCCATTCTTCAAGATTGCTGATCGTCAAGCATTGAAACAAGAAAAAAAAGTTGCTGACAAATAAGCTGCAGAAGCTGCTGCAAAGAACTAAACATTCGTTTGTAAGTTTTAATAAAATCTGTCGAAATCATTCGGCAGATTTTTTAGTAAGAAGCAGAGGGCTTGAAAAGAAGTTGTCTTTTTAAACCCGTTTCGGAAGAATCAGTTTCAAATAATTTTGGTTAAAATACAAGCGCTTCATTAAAGTGAGTATAATTAAGAGTGAATGAGAAATTGAGTGTTTAAAAAGAGGAGTGAGAACCATGAGTAAACATAAAAAAAATCGACCAAGTTCAGCTGTTGAGTGTAATGCCCAGGCCAATGTGGATAAGATTAGAGAACAAACCAAGACGAAACAAACTAGTATTAAGGATCTACCTGGATGGGCGCAAGATATGGCGTACAGACGGTTTGGACTAAGCGAAGTGATTTCTTTTATCCCTTTGGTCATTGCGGTATTGACAACACCTATGTTAAATAATCGTGTTTCCATGGGTGGGGGACTCGTGGTTAATAAAAATGCGCTATTCATTATTCCTTTCGTTAGTTTATTAATTTCTGGTGGTAGTTACGTTAGTATCAAGATCCGTCGAAAATCTGAACAAGTTACAGATATTGAACATTTTGCTTGGAACGAAGTCTTTGCATTTCTTGCAAATGTCCTAGTTGTCGTAGTTTGTTCGGCAGTTCTTATTTATCAATTATTTCGAGCATTTTCAGCTTAATTTTTAGGAGGTATTATTTTGGGACGATTAGGAATTTCTTTATATCCAGAACATTCTACATTTGAAAAAGATAAAGCATATTTAGATTTAGCACATAAATATGGTTACACACGGGTCTTTACGTCACTATTACAAATTAATGGTGATCAAGATGCGGTAGTTGCAAACTTCAAGAAAATTGTGCAGTACGCGAAATCATTAGACTTTAAAGTCATGGTGGATATGAATCCATCTTTGTTTAAACAACTAGGAATTACGTATGATGATCTTTCTTTCTTTGATGATCTGGGTGCCTGGGGATTACGTTTAGATGAAGGATTTACTGGCATGGAAGAAGCCCGGATGACCCGTAACCCATACGGAATTAAGATTGAAGTGAACATGAGTAACGGAACCCGTTACTTGGAGAATATTCTCAGTTTTGCACCTGATAAACAAAACCTATTGGGTTGTCATAACTTTTATCCTCAAGAGTATACCGGACTTGGCGAAAACTTTTTTGTAAAATGTTCGAAACTATTCCGTGAAAATAACATCAACACAGCCGCTTTTGTGAGCTCAAAAGCAGCTGGATTCGGTCCTTGGCCAGTTCAAGATGGCTTGCCAACGATTGAGGATGATCGTCACTTACCAATTGATACGCAAGTTCAACATTTATTATTGACGGGCTTAATTGACGATGTCTTAATCGGAAATGCTTATGCTTCAGAAGATGAATTAAAAGCTGCTTCAAAAGCATTTTTCGGTCGTTACCCCGTTTTACATGCAAACTTTGTGGACGATTTGACGGAAAATGAAAAACTAGTTGCGCTTGGTAAACCTCATTTGTATAGAGGCGATGCATCTGATTACCTATTACGTGATACCATGCCACGTGTTTGGTATAAGGATAAAGAGATTCCTGCTCACCATGAACTAGAAGATTTTAAGCGTGGCGATATCATCGTGGTTAACGATGTATATAGTCGATATAAAGGAGAACTTCAAATTGCATTGAAGGCATTTCCAAATGATGGTCGCCGGAATGTGGTTGGTCATTTAACGGATGATGATTTGTTCCTTTTGGATTATATTAAACCATGGAGCACATTTGAACTAAAATAATATAAATAGTTATAAAATACGTAGGGATCTAAAAAAAATCCTACGTATTTTTTTTACGCTTTTTATAATGTTGTCAGCTTTCACAAACATAAGTTAGGCCTTACTAAATAAAAGCTAGGGTTGACTAAATAAGACAAATGCTTATAATCTAATTGAGTGTCCACTTAATTAACTCAGGAGGGAGGTCGTCATTACGGGGAATAATCGGGAAAAAGATAAGAGTAAACGAACAGTTCAATATTATGAATCTTTTACGGATGATGTTGTGACCACTAAAGAGCAAAATTATGAATTGCCGGATGACTATTCCTGGGACCATACAAATCCAGTTTATAATTTACTCTCAAAGCTGTTGTATATGATAGTATGGGTGGTGAGTTTTTGTTATTGTCGTTTCTGCCATGTGTCAATTAAAAATCGACAGGTGCTGAAACCTTACAATAATCAAGGCTACTTCCTATATGGAAATCATACCCAACCGGTTGGGGATGTCTTGACGCCCAGACATGAAAGCCCGTTTAAAAGTGTTTATACATTGGCGGGGACGGCCAATCTAGGAATTCCGATTCTTGGACCGATGCTCACAATGGGTGGTGCAATTATTGTGCCTGATTCTTGGCGAAAACTACGGGAATTTGATCGGGTCGTTAAAAAGCGAATCGACCAAAAACATGCGATTATGATCTATCCAGAGGCTCACGTTTGGCCATATTATACGAAGATTCGGCCATTTTCAGATAGTGCGTTTCATTATCCAGTGCAACAACAAGCACCGTCATTTTGTGTGACAACGACTTATCAAAAACGCAGATTTGGTTCAAAACCGCGCCGAACTGTCTATATAGATGGTCCATTTCTCCCGAAAACTGGTTTAAACAAAAAAGAACAACAAGAACAACTACATCAGGATATTTACAACTGTATGGTTGCTCGGAGTAAGTCCAGTACTTACGAATATATTAAGTATAAAAAAAAGGGGGAGGAAGTATGAATATCTTGTACTGTGGCAATGAAAAGATGGAAGACGGCTTGTTGATTTCAATTCTTTCGTTACTAAAAAATACCAAGCAAACACTGAACATTTATATTATGACTGCATTTATTCAGACAAACGGAAAAAATTATTATCCACTCAGTGAAGCAACAGTAAATTTTTTAGATAACCAAGCAAAAAAAGTCAATCCCAAAAATTCAGTCACTAGGCTAGATCTTACAAACCTATTTAATGAACAGCGACCAACTGCCAACATGGGAACAATCTTTACACCTTACTGCATGTTGCGGCTATATGCTGATTTATGCCCTAGTTTACCCGATAAAATATTATATCTAGATATTGATGTAATTTGTCGAAAGGACTTTAGGTCGTTTTATAACCAAGATATCAGTAAAAATGAGGTTGTGGGAGTGGCTGATTATTATGGAAAATGGATTTTCAAACATAAGAAAGGTCATTTCAGTTATATGAACTCCGGGGTTTTATTAATGAACCTAGGGTTGATTAAACAGACGCAGTTATTACGTCGATGCCGTGATTTATGTCGTACGAAGAGAATGTTTATGCCTGATCAATCAGCAATTAACAAATTGGCAGTTACTAAAAGAATTGTGCCACGTCGATTTAACGAACAACGTCGCCTCCATCGGAATACTGTTTTTCAACATTTTACAACTAGTTTCCGGTTATTCCCATGGATTCATACGTTGACGGTTAAACCATGGCAAGTTGACGATGTTCATGACAAATTGAAATTACACGAGTATGATGATGTTTTAAGTGAGTATCAATACTTGAAACCACAAATGGAAGGACTTAAATAAATGCAAACAAATCAAGAACGACTGCCACTATTTTTTTCCGTAGATGATCACTATGTGCCATTTTTATTGGTCGCATTAAAGTCGATGATGGCTAACGCAAAATTAGCATACAAATATCAAATTATTATTTTACATGAAGGTATTAAAGAAGAAAATCAGAAGCAAATTTCAGAATTGGCTAACGATCAATTTGACATTAAGTTTGTGTCAATGAAGGGCCAATTGAATAAGGTAATGAAAGGTAAAGAAGCAAAGTTACGTGGGGATTACTTCACATTTACAATTTTCTTCCGTCTGTTTATTGCTGATATGTTTGCTGAATATGATAAGGCAGTTTACCTTGATGCTGATATTATTGTTCCCGGCGACATTGGTGAACTTTATCAAACTGATATCGGTGATAATTTAGTTGGTGCAACGTCAGACTTCTTTATCGGCGGGAATCCATTTTTAGCTGAGTACAGTGAAAATTCAATTGGCGTACCAGCTGCTGATTATATTAATTCTGGTGTGTTAGTTATGAATCTTAAACAATTCCGATCTCAAGAGTTTTCTAATGAATTTTTGTATTTGTATAACAAATATCATTTCGAGACAGTTGCACCGGATCAGGATTATTTAAACGCGATTGGACAAGGCAGGATTTATCATTTGGGTGACGAGTGGAATGCCCAAGCTGGCTATCCACAACGTGTGGTAGATCAACCAAAGTTAGTTCACTATAACTTGTTTAACAAGCCATGGAGCTATGCAAAGGTGGCCTATGGAGACTACTTCTGGAAATACGCAAAACAAATTCCAGGCAGCTATGAAGCTGCTAAGGCAATGCAGGCAGCATATAGCCCAGAACAAATTCAAGCTGATAAAGATAATTACAAAGGTTTGGTTAAAAACACACAAAGTATTATCAAATCAGGGGAAACTTTCAAAGTGCTCTATAAGCAAAATCACAAACCAAATCATGGCGTGAATTATGCGAACAACTAATCTGGTTCCTGGTGAACGCGAACCAGTGATTGCTAATATTCAAAAGGCTGTGGCAAAAAATCAATTTAATGCCAAAGTCGAAGTTAGTGACGCTAAGTTGTCGAGCGAGCAAGAACGAGAAATTCTCACGAATTATTTAAAGCACTATAATCATTTTGGGTATAAATTTAACAATATTTTTGCTGATGAATTATCTGATATTGGCATTTCGTTAGTTTCAAGACAGACTGAAATTGTTGGGCTTGAAAATATGCGGAATGTGTCTGGCGGGGGAATTGTGACTAGTAATCACTTTAATCCAATGGAAAATTTGGCTGTGCGAAAAGCTATGAAAAAGGCTGGCAAAGGGCAAATATTTATGGTCAGTCAATTGGCTAACCTAAAAATGCCTGGGATTCTTGGCTATATCATGACATATTCGGATACCATTCCGATTGATGATAGTACAGATTATATGGGTCACCAATTTCCAGAGCAATTACAGCAAATTTTAGCCAAGGATCGATTGATTTTAATTTATCCGGAACAAGAAATGTGGTTTAATTACCGTAAGCCACGGCCACCAAAGCGTGGAGCATATTATTATGCGGCTCGTTTTAAGGTGCCAATCATTTCATGTTTCGTAGAAATTAGAGATTTGGATAAAATGGAATCTGACACATTTAAGGAAGTTTCTTTTGTGTGTCATATCCTAAAGCCTATTTATTCAGATCCAACTAAAAGTGTCAGAGAAAATAGTCTGATGATGATGCATAAAGATTATGCGCAAAAATGTAATGCTTACGAAAAGGCGTATGGGAAACCACTAACCTATGATTTTGAACCTAGTGACATTGCGGGATGGGCGCCACCAGATAAAACAAAATAGTTAAAAACGCCTCTGAAAGTTTAATTCAGAGGCGTTTTTGTGTATTTAGTTAAAGATTGAAAGTACAAAAATGATTTCAGTTACTGTTATAAAGCAGTTTACTCTACCAAAATCAGATTAATTGCCGTTCTCTGGCTTAATTGGCCTGGAACGGGGTGGGCACGATTTGAAGCCAAGCAGGTCACTTGTCTTCAAACTCGACCTTTATCTAAGCAAAAATCGCTAAGATAAATTTCACCCCTGAGGCCAAAACGCCTCCGAACTGGGGAAATTGTTGTCTTTAGATAGCTTGATGACTGATTCCATAACAACTTATGTGCTAAATATAATTAGTTTTAATACCTGATTCAGTCTGGAAGCAAATGGGATCAGTAGTGTCGTTTGTCTTAGCAATTTATCGTTTAGATAAAGGCCGAGCTTAGAGACGTGTTTTTCGGCTCTAAGTCGTGTCCACTATTATGCATAAAAGTCGGTTTTCGTACCGAGAACCCGCAATGCTCCATACGCTGTTGGTTCTTGTGGGAAAGTTAGCCGCAAGATCCGATCCGGATTTGCTGGAAGACGGTATTTCAATCTAATTTTGTTACCATGAACATTTTTGTATCAAGCAATTGGATGTGATTTTGTACTTTCAACCTTTAGGTATTTAGTTAATACCTAAGTGCTTTTACTAAAGCAGTGATGGCGTGTTTTGTACTGGTTTTAGACAGCGGCTGATCAAAATATAAATAACCAAGAATTGTGCCGCCAGTAATTGACCACATGGTTTTGAGAATTTCAATGTTTGACCAATCTACGATCAAATGTTTACTTTTCAAAAAATCGAGTTGTTTGTTAATTTCATGCCAATAGGTACCAGTAAATTCAGTAGTTAATTGAGCGCGAACCTTTTGGTCATAAAGCATTTCAGAAACTAAAATTTTAATCACTTTAGAATTCTTCTTTAAAAAAGCAAATCGATCCTGAACCAATGCCGTGATGAAAGCTTCTAGTGATGGATATGTTTTGGTTAGTTGTGTTTTAACGAAGGTATCTAGGCTAGCCGGAAAAAAAGAATGCATAACGGGTGTCACAATGGCATGGAGCAAACCTCGTTTATTTGTAAATTTGTTGAAAATATTTCCTTCGGCGACGCCCGCCTTTTTCGCAATTTCCTTGGTGCTAGTGTTGGCATAGCCTTTTTCAGCAAAAACATCCACTGCAGCGGCTAAAATTTTAATTTGTTTGTCTGTCATGCTGTCAAATGCGTGGGCATTTTCAAAAAGTTTTAATTCAGAATTAGTCACGGTGTGTGCTCCTTTAAAATATACCTAGTTAAGGTAGCTGTTTAAGTTACCACTCAAAGTCTAAACGGTGGTGACGTAATTTGTCAATGGTGGAGGGTGGGTTAAAAATAAAAAGCCTAAAGCAAGGCCAGAAAGCGATTGCAAATAACAAATATAAAGTTTATGCTCTATTTAAATACAATTAGTACTTGGCGGGCAATGACGATCATTTTGCAAGTATAGGGGTGTTAACTATGGGTGGAACAGTTGGTATCGTGTTGGTGGGGCTTGTCGTAAGAGCTATTGAGATCGGTGCAGTGATTTATTTCTTTTATTTATTACATCGCATTGTAAAGTTGTTGGAAAAGATTAGTAATCGTCAGTAATAAATGATATTGAAAATATATATGAGCTTATAAAAATTAATCCTTAAATTTGTTGAAACAATGGAGGCAAATCCTATCATAGTTAAACTATGATGGGATTTTTTTATTACGTGGTACAGTTTATTTAAGTATTTGTTGTTTATTTATAAAAATGGTGCTATGATATCAGTGTAATATCAAGTAAGCGATTTCATATAAAAATTTGGGGAGGTTTTATTATGTATATGATTCCAGCATCAGCATTTAAAATGACCAATAGTTTTTCTGTGGATAAAGCAGGGACACTGACTAAATCGTTCACATCCATGCGGATCAGCATTGGTGGCCAAGTGTATCCAAAGTTTCCATTGAAAACTAATGGTGAAGCAGCCAAGATAGCTAGAGGCTTTTTGGGATTACCTGCGACTTCAACAATCGAATTTACTGAAAATGAGATGAAGGTTCATGACAAAGAAGATAAGGTTGTTAAAGTTGAAAAAATTAGCGATTTTCAACTCGTTCAATTCGGAGTTATCAGAAAAATGGGATTTGCAATGAGAGTTCCAATGAGAGTTCCAATGCTCACTAGTGCAATGACCATGGCGGTTGTGACAAACGATCAAAATTACTATATTTTAAATTCTGATTTTACCCCTTTCAAACAGTTAGTCGATCTGTTTAAGGCTCAATCAGTTGAAATTGAGGATCCGTTTGATATTGCCTCATTACCTAATAATGATAAACGTGATGAATATTTCAATAAAACATACGAAGATCGAATTAAAGGTACCAATTATCCTATATCATATGGGTCAAATTATGGGATAAAAGGTTTTTAACCAAAATTCAAAGTGTGGTGCAGAGAAAAATATGCAAGTTGTTTCCAAAAAATATTGAGAAAGGTGAACATAATGAAAACATTTTTAGGAATTATCATTATATTAATTAGTATCGGGATTATTTACTTAGGGATTCGGTACATTCGAGATAACAAAAAGACTTATGCTAAAGCTGGCGTTAAGGTTGATTTTAAGAAAACACCCGTAGCCAATGGTTTTGCACCTGGGTTGATAGGTACCATGATGATTCTAGTTGGTATTTGTGGCTTGGTATGGGGCGTAGTTGTTCTTTAAGTAGGTAGATATTTCTGGCTTTGGGGGGGAGTAACACATGGTAAATAATTTATCAGTGAAATACGTTCGGGTGTTGAAGCAATGGTATATGTGGCAATTAGGAAGCATGCTTCTCGCGTTTTGTCTGACTTTCTTTTGGGAGCCATTTGGACCGACACGACTCGTTGAAGTGATTTTTGGACTGTTAGCGGTAATTTTCGGAATTGGTATTCCGTTTGAAAAACCTTTTCGAACTGATCAGAAAATCAGAAGAGGGCTGAGAAAGTGCAATTATTATTTTCAATCAGTTATCCAATTATTACTATTACCACTAGGCTTGGCAGCTTTTACACTGATTTTTCATAAAGTTTTACTTATCAATTATCCGATTCTTGCGGTTTTAGCACTTTTGTATTTGTTGGTTATGTATTTGCCTGTTGCTTACTATGTGCTTGTAAATATTCAATCTTACATTGGCAGAATTATTTTAATTCTGGTCATCATTTTTGAAACTCTCGGTTCCGGATCGTTACTTTCATTAATGTATACAAGGCCAAATGAAATTGGCTCAGTTTTACAAACGATTGATATGAGTGGGATTATGAATGCTTTTGCATTTATGATTACGGTTGGCTTTTTGATGTATTTATGGGGATTTAAGCAGCCTGGTTTTCGGATCTCTCGCCATGTAAATTGGGTGATCATGAGTTTTGTGATTGTGCTGTTGTTAGCAATTGTGGTTTGGAATGCGTTTGGATCTGGAGACAAGCTTTCAAACATGTTTACAAGTTTTGATTTTTCACCTGGGCATTTTAGTTTAAAAGTAATTTTGAGTGCCCTTGAAACAATTTCTGAGGAATGGGCATTTCGTTTTGCCGTACTATTTCTGAGTTTAAGAGCGTTTAGCAAACGGAAAAATCAATTTGTGTGGGTAGTTGTTATTAATGGAATCCTGTTTGGATTATGGCATGCTTCCAACGTGCTTGCTGGACAAGCGGTAAACGCAACGCTGAACCAAATGATATTCGCTGTGGGGCTAGGAATGTTGTTTGCAGCCGTTTATCTATACACGCAGAGCATTGCTGTTACAATGATTACACATTTTCTTTTGGACGTCTCGGCCTTTTCATATATGAACGGCAATTTCTTAATGTCCAGTCCGGATGGTTTTGATTGGGTAGAAACTTGGATTTTGTTTGTGGTTACCGTGACAGTAGCAATGTTCTTAATTACAGGTAAACGAAAACAGAGTATTCAAAAATCACTGGTTTACCAATAAAAATAGGTAATGTGGGGGAATAAATATGTTAATTGAAAGATTAGTTGGTGTGTTGGTCATATTAGGGGCCGTTTGGCAGTTTTATGCATTTCAAAAGTCTTTTAAAGAGATGAAGGCGACAGCCAATAAAAATACGAATGTATTAATTGGTTTCGCTTTGTGGATGGGCTTGTTTTTTGGAATTATTTTGTTGCTTGGTGGCCTGGGTTTACTTTTCGGAGCTTTTTAAAGACATAATAAAAATGTCATTCCAATTAAATTTGGAATGGCATTTTTGATTGTTGAGCCTTAATTATTAGAAATAATCCGCCAAAATTGGCTTTTCTTGCACAAATAAATTGTCTAATTTTGTAAGTTTTTCCGCATTGGTATCAATTTGGCCAAAGGCGCTTTGTGATGCCAATGAGCGATAACCAAACGCCGCCTTTGTAAATTGTTGAATGGTGAACGTTGGAACCGTCGCTTTTAATTCTGAATCATGTTCAATCCCTATTTTGCCGTCGGTTGCGGAAATCATCCACGTTCCCGAATTTTGGGTAATGATCTCATCTTGAATATTAAAACTAATGGGTTCAAAGTCAGTTTGGGCAAATGGATACTTTGCGAGAAAAGCCTGCAAGCTCACGATGCGGCCCATCATATAAGGCTGAGTAGTAACTTTCAAAGGATATGGGTCAGCCAATAAATCACCTTGATAGTCAGAATTGGCATTTTCAAATGTGTAGCGTTGGTAACCAGCACCATGTTTGAAAACAAAACTTAAAAGTGACTGGTAACTATCAGATTTGAGATGGACAAATTCTTGGACGTGAAATTCATCAGCTGTGCGCGTATAAACGAGATATCCGGTCACTGATTGTTGGTCATCTTGGTAGTAAGCAACTTGCCATTCAGGATGCTTTTCGGTCAGGTAGTGCCACCACCAATTTTGGCGAATCAATCCACCGTTTTGACTGAGCGATGAGTTAAGATAAGTGCCTCGAATCAATGGAATGGCTTTTTCAAGGGTTGTCCGACGAACGCGTCCATGTTTACTTGGCCGTACCCGAGGTAGTTTGTCACTATCAAGCTGATAAACTTGGTGATCAAAGAGTTGCTCATAGCCAAATTTGCGATAGTAGGCAAAAGAGAAGGGCGCCAGATAGGATAGGACAACCTGATTTTCATACATATCAGTGAGTGCGGCTTTCATGAGGGTTCCCGCTGCCCCTTTTCCAGAATATTCAGGCACGCTCATCACATCGGTAATTCCGTTCATAAGAAAAGATTGACCATGAAAATTGATCTCAAACGGCATACTAAACAGGCCGCTGACTAGGTCGTTATCTTCGTAAATACCGTAAGGAATCCCATGATCAAAGCGAGTGGACCAAAATTGCTTACGAAAAGTACTATCCGATTTATTAAATGCATAGAGATATAAATCATATAGAGCAGATTTTGCTGATTCATCGAGCACGAAACGTGATTTCATAAGAGCCTCCGTATCATTGTTAATACCTTAATTTTAGCATAATTAGCAGTGGTATAGACAGATTTATGATTGAAAGATAAGTTGGAATGTTGTTGCGATGTTTTATTGCAGAAGCTTGCTTCAAACGGTTCTTCTTTGCTATAATATATTTTGTTGCTAAATAGTAATGATTACTTTTTAGAAAGTGAGGACACATGAAAAAAAGAAAGTGGCTTTACGGCGCTCTTATTTTTATGGGCGTGTTAATGATTGTGCTGGGCGGCTGTGGTCGCAAACCACAAACTTCTAATAAATTACATATTGTGCCTCCCTAAATTTTTATGGAGAAACAGCAAAGGCCGTCGTTGGAAAGTACGGCACCGTTAAATCAATTATTAATAGTCCTAATATTGATCCGCATGATTTTGAGCCAACTGCCAATTCTGCTAAATCAGTTGCGAGGGCAGATGTTGTTGTTTATAACGGTTTGGGGTACGATAGTTGGATGCAAAGATTGATTAGCTCTGATTCTGAGGGTAATGTTAAGGCTTTAAATGTGAGCAAATCTGTTATGAATAAGAAAACAGGTGATAATCCGCATTTGTGGTATAACGACCAAACGATGGCGAAACTGGCCAATCAGCTTGCCAAAACTTTTGCCAAAAAGGATCCTAAGCACCGTAAACAGTTTGAGGCCAATGCCAAAAAATATGTGGCGTCTTTGAAACCAATGCAGACAAAGGTTAAGCAGCTTAATCAAAATCGGCAAAAAACATTGGTTGATGTGAGTGAACCAGTTTTCAACTATGCGCTTACCAAAATGGGCTATAAAATCAATAATTCACATTTTGCTCTAGCCGTAGAAAATGGTTCGGATCCAACCACTCAAGATATTCGCCAAATGCAAAACGATATCAAACACCAAAAGATTGCGTTTTTTGTTAATAATCCGCAAGCTTCAGATCCAATTGTGAAGAACATGGTGAACTTGGCTAAAAAGCATCATGTGCCCGTTTTGAATGTGACAGAAACGCAACCGAATAATAAGACGTATTTAGAATGGATGACTGATCAATATCAGCAGGTAGCAAAAATTCAAGAGAAAGAAAGATTGCAATGAGTGAACCCGTATTAGATATTAAAAATTTAACCGTGGCATTTCCGGATCACTTAGTTTTAAATGATCTTTCGGTTCAATTAAATAAAGGCGACTTTTTGAGTGTGGTTGGTCAAAATGGGGTTGGTAAAACAACTTTAGTCCGAGTGATCTTACACCAACTGGCACCACAGAAGGGCAGTGTGACCTATACGCCTAATTTTAAGCAAATGAAAATTGGCTATGTTCCCCAATTTCGAAATATTGACGAGGAATACCCGCTATCTATTCGTGATTTTGTCGGCTTAAATCTGCATGATAGTCATTTGTCATGGCTATCTAAAAATGAACGAAAAAAGTTAAACCGAATTATAAAAGATACTAACTTAGAATCCATCCAAAATACACCACTTGGTGAGGCGTCAGGTGGCGAAAAGCAAAAAGCTTACTTGGCCCAGGCCCTGATCAATGATCCAGATCTTTTGATTTTGGATGAATCAACGGCCAGTTTAGATAGTGTCCGTAAATTTGAATTGTTGGATCTGGTCCAAGAATTTAATGTGCATCAAAATGTGTCAGTTTTATTCATTACCCATGATATTGAGCTGGCACAAAAGTATGCCAATCAGTACTTGCTTATGCGCCACGGTAGTTACGAGAGTGGCCCGATTAGTCAGTTTAAGGAAGCAGATTTAGAGGAGGCCGAACATGCTTAGTTTTGCGTTTATGCGTCATGCCTATATGGCGGGAACGATCATTGCGGTTATCAGTGGTATTATCGGCGTTTACGTAATTGGTCGTAACATGTCCTTTCTAAGTCATATGCTTTCTGAAATTGGTTTTTCGGGAGCTTCATTTGGAATCTTTATGAATTGGCCCCCGCTAAATGGAATGTTGATTTTTACAATTATTAGTTCCGTTTTGATTGGTCAGATGAGTTCCAAGTCTTCACGAAGAGAATCTTCAATCAGTGCGATTTCCAGTTTGTTTTTAGGGTCAGGAATTTTATTTCTGTCGTTAGCAAATAAAAACGCGAGTGATGCCACCAGTATTTTGTTTGGCAGTATGATTGGTATTAGTTCAGCCGAAGTTAAACAAATTATGTGGTTATCATTGGTGGCTCTGGTTGTGATTTTTCTGGTTTATCGTGATCTAAAGTTTGATTCATTTGATCATGTTGGGGCAGCGGTAAAAGGCGTTAATACACAGGCTATTTCGGTTGTTTTCTTGGTGATTCTGGCCTTGAGTGTGAGCGTTGCAGCTCAAATCGTAGGCTCTTTACTAATCTTCGTGTTATTGACGTTGCCTGCTTCAAGTGCAAAGTACTTTACGAGGACGGTTAGCGGCATGATGGTGTTTGCGATTGGCGCGGCTTTATTAGGTGTTTGGCTTGGATTATATTTAGGCTACGTCACCAATTGGCCGGTTAGTTTCTTCATCGCCATCATTGAATGCCTTATTTACTTTGGAGCATTGGGATGGCATCGAATTAAGAGTTAGTAATATTTAAGACTTAGTTAGTTTTAGATAAATCTGCTGGCCGTTTTATAAAAAAGCTTCAAGCAAATATTATTGCTTGAAGCTTTTTTATGTTTGTTGTTTATGATTTTGTCTATAACGTTTGCTGTATGGAATGTGGTAATCATAAATTTCTTTAAAGACAACGTAATCCTTAAAATTTAGTTTTTTAAGCATCGTTAAAAATTCTTTGCTATCAGAAAAATCTTTTTCTGAATTATTTCCGAAATATAAATTTTGCAAAAATTTTGAAAATTGTATGGTTAGTTGAGATGAGAAATCATCTACATCCTGTGTATTGGGATATTTGTTAACAAGGCTATAGTGGTCACGATTATAATCGAAGGATACTAAAGCTATTTGAACATAGTTTAAGAATATACTAGCAATGCTTTGTTCAGAAGATGATTTAAGTTCATAAAGGCATCTATATTTTTTAAAACTTTTAACCGCTCTTTCCATACATAAAGGTAGGCTATCCAAATCTCTTCGAAACATAAATATGCCATCAACAAAAGCTCGAAGCTCAAAAAATGTCCACTCTTTAGTTTGCTCAAGATGAATTTTTAAAGGAATGGTTGGCATCAGACTCATAGATAAAGGATTATGACCATGAACATAGATTTTAACATATGCTAAGGCTGATATAGCCTGGTCATGGAGACTCGTACTATTCTCGAACTTTTGATGAATCTTTTGTAACTGAGAATAATCACCAGTAGTTGCTGCCTGGTCAATGATGGAAAGCACGTAACTAAATTTGTCATCATTTTCGCCATAATGCAAGAATTCAAATTCATTTATGCTAGTTCCAAGTCGTTGAAGAATTTTAAATAATTTCTCACTTTCGATATTATAATAACCATTCTCAAAATTGGATGCAAAAGTTCGTGAAATAATTCCAGCATACGTTTCCTTTTGAGTTAGTTTTTTTTGTTTACGTATATATTTGATAGTTGTTCCAATCTTTTTCATTTTTTAAAACCCTTCCTGTGGTAATTGTTAACTATAGTTACAGTATACTTTACAAAATAGAAAATTAACACTTCTCATTTCTGATATATTTAATATATTGACAGGAGGATTGATTTGAAAAAACAATTTAGCTTAATAAGTTTAGTCACCTTTTTCTTTAATATAGTAGTTACATCGGTTAATTTTATGGTTGGTTTAGTTTTTTTAAAAGAGACCGGTTCAGCATTTGTTTTTGGAACTTTAGTTGTTATTGGTCCATTAGTGAGTCTAATTTTGACCCCATTTATGACAAAAATCGTAGATCAAAATAATCATAAAATCGTAATGCTTGTTTCACAGATATTTACACTAGTAAGTTTGTTTCTATATGAAGTAGTAATGCAGTTACTTCCTAGATGGAATCTGGAATGGACATATCTTTTGATTGTTGGAATTAGAATTGGAGAAGAATTGTTCACAGTGTGTTTAAAGGCTTCTGTTCCACAAATTGTAGATAAAGGAAACTATCAGCGTGTAAATGCAGGAATGCAGACTTCCATTGCGATTGCAAATATTAGTGGGCCAATTCTAGGTGGATTTGTATTCGGGCTTATCACATTATCGGTATATGTATGGATTGCAATTTTAGTAGTTATTGTTTCAACACGTTTTACTAAGTTGATTAAATTCAATGAGCAACAAAAACAAGCTATGAGTAGTGGTAACCAAACCTTTGGTAAAGTGTTAAGTTATCTAAATTCGCAAGGAAATATTAAAAGCTTGGTGCTAATTGCGATGTTTGTTAATTTCTTTGCATCCGCAATTACTATTGGTCTTCCCATAGTTGTTTTACGACAATTGCATCTGTCTAATCTTACATATAGTTTTCTTGATAGTATGACAAGTGTAGCAATGCTATTGGGAGGAGTACTATTAACTATTCATGTTAGTGGGGATGAATTAAAAACAGTATATAAATCCATGTTAGGTTTCGGAGGTATTCTTTTTCTTTTTGGTATTCCAGGATTGGCCAAAAATCATTCTGCAATTGCCATTATGTTATTAGTGGTGTTAACTTCTGGATTTGGGCTGTCAGCAGTGTTTGCGAACACTAGTATGACAACTTATATACAAAAAATAGTACCAAACGAAATTCAAGGGGGAATTTATTCTATTATAAATGCCGTTTCTCAGCTATTTGTTCCGTTAGGGTCTCTTGGGTACGGTATTTTATTTGATAAGTTTTCGGAGACAATAATTTTCTTTGCTTCTGGATTAATAGCAGTTATTGGAACTGTAATAGTTATGAAAAAATATATATTTAGGAAAGTAATGGAAAATAGATGAAACCATATTTAATTAAAAACGCAACATGGACTTTTGGTATCAAGATCGAATTAAGTATTTTGGAGACAATGTGAAAATAGATTACCTAAATATAAATTGGGTACAGTCTCCGCATATTTTACGTGCTAATCAAGCATATAAGTATTTGTCAGCTTGGATAATTGGTTTTTATTTATCCAGAGAATATCATGGATTTAAAAATATGTTTAATCCAGAAAAATGGAAATTGACAAATAAACGAATAGACGAAGCAATAGATTTTTTTGAAGATGGGGTAAATAATATGACTGAGTTTAATTAAAGCTCTTATATTTGTGAATGATACTAGATTTTAAATATCCATTATAAATTAATCATAATTTTTTGATTGATTTCTAATGGTTTGAGAGTGTCAAATTTTATGTGTAAATGAA
>NZ_JQBD01000029.1 GCF_001437255.1 Pediococcus damnosus
ATCTATTACCAACAACAGATATTGTAGAACCGTAATTACGCTGATTTCCAGAGGCTCTATTTTAGATTTTAACTTACTTTTTGTAATTTTTCGGGTTCTTTTAAGAACAAATGACCAAGGAGTGCCAGAACTAAGAAGATAGTGCCCACCAGACAAACGCCTGACCAGCCAAAGTTACTCCAAGCTAACGTTCCAAAGAAAGTCCCTAAGGAACCACCTAAAAAGTAACTAAACATAAAGATGGAGTTGTTTCGGCTACTGGCCTGTAAGCTCAGTGATTGCACGATTGCTTGGTTGGAAACCTGACCGAATTGGGTGCCTAAATCTAACAGAACAATTCCCACAATTAAACCGATAAACAGATGGCCAAGACTGGTAAAAATAACAAATGATAAGGTTGAAAAAAGAATTCCTAAGCCAACGGTCATTCTTGGAGAATACTTATCGACCATTTGCCCAATGATTGAAGCAAATAGAACGCCGGTAATTCCCAGCAATCCCAATAAGCCAGCCACACCACTGCCAAAGTGGTACTGATGAGCTAAATAGAACGCTAAAGTTGACCACAAAACGTTGGAAACACCGAAGAGACAAAAACCGTTAATGGCGGATCCTTGCAAGTGTTTTTCTTTCGCTAATAGTTTTGGCAGTGAGGCCATCACTTTGCCGTATTGCATGTGTTGTTTTTGACGCGGATCACGAGGTAAATACAAATGTAAGACCCCTAACAAAATTGTGCAAGAAATTGCAGCAATTAGATAGACATATTGCCAGCTAAGAACACTGCCTAACAAACCACTGACGGAGCGTGATAACAGGATCCCAGTTAACAAACCACTGAGGACATTGCCCAAAACTTTTCCCCGATGCAAACTGGGTGCGAGATAAGCAGCATAGGGAATGATAATCTGAGGGGCCACGGAAGTGATTCCTACCAATAGGGAAGCAACCCCAAATATGATTAAAGATGGTGCCCAAAACGCTAGCAGTAATGACAAGATTGATAGACTCAACATAATTTGAATGAGGTGATAACGATTGAAGATATCACCCAACGGCACAATAAATAGGAGGCCAAATGCATACCCTAATTGAGTGAGCATGGCAACCACGCCAACGGCAGCCTTCGAAACTTGAAAGCTGTCGGCAATTAAGCCTTCAATGGGTTGGATATAATTTAAATTGGCCACGATGATCCCAGTGGCAATGGCCATTAGTAAAACAGTTTTTCCGGATAGTTCTTTTTCTGAATCCAAACTTACCCCTTCTTCTCTAAAAAGTTAATGAAATAAAATTCGATTATTAATTTTATTTATTAACGAAAAGGGATTTTCAGTGCGCATTATTAGCCAATGAAAAAAGCGGTTGTTTAACATGCTGATACCTCCATAACCAATTAAGTTTAAACAAAAGATTCGTTTTCGTAAAGGTCTGATGGCATGAAGACTGGTGAGTTGCAATCAAATTCTTGCCAAAATGTTTCACGTGGAACTTAAAAATACCGCCTATATTTTTATAAACCAAAGCTTAGTTTTTAAAATAACTGTTTTAAAAGTGAGTACTTTTTCAATTAGAAATTGCTAATTTTTATTGTAAAAAGGTTCGCTGATTACTGACGGTTCTTTGTCTTGGATCTTTGTGATAAAATGAGGTTAGTACACAATTCGAGGAGAAATTATGAAAAAATTACGCTTAGCAGAAAGGTTCCCAGTCTTTATGCGGAATCCTCGCCTGCGATTGTTAGCAATTTATATTATCTTGCTGTCAATCGTTGGTGATGGGGTTGCGTTTTATTACAACTGGATATTAGGAATCGCATTACTGATAATTCTCATTTTGGGAAGTATCTTTATTAACGATACGCTTCATAAAGTGAATGAAGAAACGACAAAATATATCTCGGACCTTTCATTTCGAATTAAACGTAGTGAACAGGATTCGCTTTTACGAATGCCGTTGGGAATTATCATTTATGGGGATGAAGAACAAATAGAGTGGATTAATCCTTATATGCAAGGCTATATGGGCGATAAAGATGTCTTGGGTAAAAAAATCGCTAATGTAGATAAGGATCTCGGTAAGCTTTTAGAAGATCACCGTGAAGAAAAAGGAACGGTGACCGTTTCTTGGGGTGATCGACAGTTCACTTTATTAAACGAGCAAGATAGTCATGTGCTGTACATGATGGATATCACGAAGTATGCCAAAATTGAGGAAGCTTTCGATGATTCGCAAATTGTAATTGGCCAGGTTTTCTTGGATAATTATGATGAAGTTACGCAATCAATGGCAGATTCGGATGTTTCAAGTTTAAGTAGCTTTGTGACAAATCAGATTTCTAGTTGGGCACAAGAATTTGGAATGTATCTTAAACGTGTGGATGATGATCACTTTTTCGTTTTAATGTATGCCGAAGTTTTGCAGAAGGTGGAAGCTGATAATTTCAAACTATTAGATACCATTCGAGAAGCTACTTCCAAGCAAAATTTTCCAATTACGTTAAGTATCGGAATTGCTTACGGTGATCAGGATTTAAATAATTTGGCTGACTTGTCGCAAAGTAATTTGGATTTAGCTTTAGGACGTGGTGGTGATCAGGTTGTTGTAAAGGCACCCGATGAACAGGCCCGCTTCTATGGTGGCAAAACTAATCCGATGGAAAAACGGACTCGGGTCCGAGCACGAATGATTAGTCAGGCGGTTACCGAATTGATGTCGCAGGCCGATCAGATTTTTGTAATGGGTCATCAGCAAGCAGATATGGATTCGCTTGGCGCATGTTTAGGAATTCGCCGAATAGCGCAGATGAATAATCGCCAGTGTTGGATTGTTTTGGATGAAGAACATATACATTCGGATGTTAAACGATTATTGACTTCCTTAGAAGATTATCCAGCGATCAAGGAGTCCATTATTAGCCCTGAGGCCGCTTTGGAGAATGCAAATAGTCAAAGCCTGCTTGTTATGGTAGATCATTCTAAGCAGTCCTTAACAACGGCACCTGAGCTTTATAAGAAACTTGAAAACCGGGTAATGATTATTGATCATCATCGCCGAGGCACAGAGTTTCCTGAAAACCCAGTTTTGGTTTATATTGAACCGTATGCATCTTCAACTTGTGAACTAATTACGGAAATGTTTGAATATCAGTCGAAAGACAGTGAACCAATTAATGCGATTGAAGCAACGGGGATGCTGGCTGGAATCGAAATTGATACCAAGTCCTTTACCACAAAAACTGGGACACGTACTTTTGACGCAGCTAGTTATCTAAGGTCAGTTGGGGCAGACGAAGGTTTGATTCGTCACTTTATGAAGGAAAATGTGGATAGTTATCTACAACGCAATCACCTGATTGAGTCCGTTGAATTTGTGGATAATAAGTTGGCTGTCTGTGTGGGTGAAAATGATCGAACGTACGACCCGGTTACCGCCGCCCAAGCAGCTGATTCATTACTTACAATTTCTGGGATTGAAGCGTCATTTGTCATTACAAGACGTTCCGAGAAAGTGGTTGGAATTTCTGCGCGAAGTGCCGGAGATGTCAATGTTCAATTAATTATGGAGCAAATGGGTGGTGGCGGACATTTGGGCAGTGCAGCTACCCAAATTGAAGGTCAATCTGTTGCTGAAGTTAAAACGCAGTTAACCACTATTTTAAAAAAGCAAAACGATAAAGAAAATAAAGACGACGAGGAGTGAACTTCATGAAAGTAATTTTTTTAGAAGACGTTAAAGGTAAAGGTAAGCGCGGCGAGGTTAAGAATGTCCCAGATGGCTATGCGCAAAACTTTCTTATTAAGAATGGTAAGGCACAGGCAGCTACGAAGGGTGCTATGAGTAGTTTGAAGGGCCAACAACGGGCTGAAGAAAAACATGAAGAAGAAGTTTTAGAAACAGCTAAAAAGTTGAAAACAAAATTAGAAGATGACAAAACTGTTGTTGAATTAACTGCTAAAGCGGGAACTGACGGCCGTTTGTTTGGATCAATTCCTAGCAAACAAATTGCCCAGGCACTTGAAAAGCAATTCGATCTCAAAATAGATAAACGAAAGATTGAATTGACGGATCCAATCCGTGTCTTAGGATACACGAATGTTCCGGTCAAGTTGCACCCAGGTGTGACCGCAAAGATCCGTGTTCATGTCGCAGAAAAGTAAGTAGAGCCAATTTATTTTGTGGTGAAATGACTGTGTAGTACTCTATAAAGAGTGGCTATGAATTTATTTTAGTAACTTTTAAGTCATCAGAGGTAGAAACATGAATAATGATAGTTTAGAGAATCAAACCCCGCCACAAAATAGTGATGCGGAAAAGGCCGTTTTAGGTGCCATTTTCCTGGATTCCGATGCATTAGTGGAAGCAATGGAATATTTAACACCCGAAGACTTCTATCAGCGTGCCCATCAGATTATTTTTCAAACGATGGTCACTTTAAATGATGAAGATGAAGCAATTGATGTTGTGACGATGAATAACCGTTTATCGGCCCAAAATCAGCTGGATGATGTGGGTGGCATTAGCTATATTGCGGAATTGGCAGCGTCCGTTCCAACTGCAGCCAATGTTGTTTACTATGCAAAAATTGTTCAAGAGAAGGCCATTTTACGGCGTTTGATCAAAGCTGCAACTAAGATTGTCACCAAAAGCTATCAGCAAGATGAGAGCGTTGGGGATGTTTTAGATGATGCGGAACGAGAAATTAGCGAAGTTTCCGAAGATCGGAATCAGTCAGGATTTAAGAAGATTTCAGATGTATTGACCGATTCGATGACTGAAATTAACAAACTGTATCAAAATGGCGATGAAATTACTGGATTGTCTACGGGGTATAGTGAATTAGATAAGATTACAGCCGGCTTGCATCCAGATGAGCTCTTTATTTTAGCAGCGCGCCCAGCTGTCGGGAAAACTGCTTTTGCATTAAACATTGCGCAAAATGTGGGGACAAAAACAGATAAAACAGTGGCCATTTTTAGTTTGGAAATGGGAGCTGAACAGTTAGTTAACCGGATGTTGTGTGCTGAAGGTAGTATCGATGCCAATCATTTGCGAACTGGTCAGTTAAATGAAGAAGAGTGGCAAAACCTGGTTATTGCCATGGGGAGTTTAGCAAAGGCTAATATTTATATTGATGATACGCCGGGAATAAAAATGGCTGAAATTCGAGCTAAATGTCGGCGGTTGGCAAAGAAACAGGGAAATTTAGGATTGGTTGTGGTTGATTACTTACAACTAATTGAAGGTTCTGGTCAAGAAAATCGCCAGCAAGAAGTTTCTGCAATTTCTCGTCAATTAAAAAAGCTAGCTAAAGAGCTTAAAGTACCAGTTTTAGCGCTCTCGCAGCTTTCTCGTGGAGTTGAACAACGACAAGATAAACGGCCAGTATTATCAGACATTCGTGAATCTGGATCAATTGAACAGGATGCTGATATTGTCGCTTTCTTGTATCGTGAAGATTATTATGACCGTGATGATGATCAAGATAGTGATAATAATAATAACGATTCTGATCCGCGTCAGGGTGAAGAACCAGATGTGGGCCCTGTTGAGGTCATCATTGAGAAAAATCGAAGCGGTCCACGGGGGACTGTGAAGTTATTATTTGTGAAGTCGTATAACAAATTTGCGCCAATTGCGTATGTACCTGATAATTAGACCAACATTAGCAGTTTTGCACGAATGAGGGATCCGATGTTTAGATTTTCTCTAAATGTAAAGCTGTTATATTATGTAGATTTTTAGTTAATTGAAGGATAAATGGAGGGGACGATGAAAGAACTTAAATTACGGTATTTGTTGCTTGGATCCTTGATGGATAGCATCGGGATGAGCTTTGTATGGCCGTTAACAACGGTCTATATGCATAACATTTTAGGCCATTCCCTCACCGTTGTGGGAATTGTCTTGATGCTCAACTCGGTTGCTAGTATCGTGGGAGCATTTGTTGCTGGACGTTTGTTTGATAAGTACGATGGCTATTATTTGTTGCTAGGCGGAATTGCGTTCACGGCCTTGAGCATGCTAGTTCTGGTATTTGTGAATGATTGGCCAATTTATCCCATTATGTTGATTTGTATCGGCCTGGGAACTGGTTGGATTCTGGCGTTTGTAAATGCTTTAGGAACGACTGTGCATAGTAAAGACGGTCGGTTTGTATTTAACATGCTGTACTTTGTCCAAAATTTGGGTGTGATGATTGGAACGGCCGTTGTGGGGTTGATGTTTAAAGACGATGTGGCTCCGCTATTTGCCATTTCGACCGCTTTATACGCTGTTTTTTTTGTGGTAGCGGCACTGAACTATCATGTTAAACGTGAACGACCAGAACGATTGGATCAAATGGATCAAGATGCGAATCCAGCTTCTAAAACTGAAAAATTACCGCATGTGAATATGATTGTGATGTATACCTTATTTATTAGTTTATTCGTTATTTGGATCTTCTATCAACAATGGAATAGCAATATATCGGTTTATATGTTGAGTTTACACATTCCGCTTAAAGATTATAGTTTCTTATGGACGGTAAATGGTCTCTTTATTGTGATTGTCCAGGCTTTCTTGAGTTGGCAAGGAGGAAAAGTTTTTAAAGATCCTTTCCATCAAGTTTACGTTGGAATGGTGTTTATAATTGCCTCATTTGTAATTTTAGTCTTTGCAACGCAGTACGTAGCGTTTGTCCTATCAATGATTATTCTAACGATTGGTGAAGCAATTACATTTCCACAAATTCCAGCCATTGCAAACCTACTTTCGCCTTATGGAATGAAAGGTCGCTATCAAGGGTTAGCAAGTTCGTTTCCTTCGGCAGGACGTGCTTTAGGACCACTGGTTGGTAGTTTGATTATTGATACCTTCTCCTTCGTTTCCCTATTTATCGTGGCTGCAGTAGCCATTGCCATAATCCTGTTTGTAAATATTGTATTGATTGAAGGAAAAAAGAACGAATTAATAGAATATAAATAGATTGAAATCGTAACCGGACTGAAAGTTCAGATCGGTTATTTTTTTACATAAAGTTCTCAATTCTTATCAGAACAGCGTTTCGAGCTTAATATGAAGGTAAAAATTTGTATAAAGCGTAGTTAAATGAAGGTTATCTTTTTAGATAAAAGCCCGTTCTGTAATTTTTTGTCATATTTTGAGATGAGTTTGTAAAAAAAATTACATGCGAGCGTATTATGTGCATGTTAAGATTAAGCTTGTTAAAATGATAAGAAATAAATTAAGGTAATGGGAAAGGAAGTCTTATGTTAAAAATTAATTTCAAACAAGTACTTGTGCTCACAGTTGGGGTTCTCGGGATTACATTTGGTGCTACGCATGTGGCTAGCGCCGATGCCACTGCTGGAGGTAATCAGCAATATACGGCTGAGCAAACAATTGCAAATAACGAAACAGCACAGGCCATGACAACTGAGACATCAGCTCAAAATAATTCAATTTGTGATATGGCTCGTAGCTTAGCAACACGGAATATTCCGTATGTATGGGGTGGAGAAGCAATGAGCGGCATGGACTGTTCAGGATTTACAGAATGGGTTTATGCACACGCTAAGGGTGTAACACTAGGCCATAATACAGTTATTCAAGAAGGCCATGTGACAAAACACACAGTTGCAGAAGCACAACCCGGAGACTTACTGTTTTGGGGATCACAAGGTGCAAGTTACCATGTTGGAATCTACATTGGTAATGGAAAGTATGTAGCAGCACCGGCACCAGGACAAAATGTTTCTGTTCAAACGGTTAGTGGCGCATTTATGCCAAGCTTCTCGGGCCATGTTAATGGTTAAATTAAACTAAATTAAAATAAAAAGCGGATGGCCAATTTGGTCATCCGTTTTAAATTACATTCATAATAGGTAAGGTTAAATCAAAATTGCTAGAATCATGCCCAGTAGTCCGGGAAGGGCTTCAAACAAGAAAAACTTTCGTGAAAATACAAAACCTTCGTAGATCCCATTGAGAAAAATAAAAAGGTTTAAGAAGATGAGAACATACTTCATGGGCCCGTTTGGGACGATGACAATGGTTAGGATAAGGACGAGGCCCACAAATCCACTAAACAAACCCAGATTTTGAATGAATTTTTGCATGTTTGGATCTTCAATGGTTTTTTCTGGTAGATTAAAGAAACTTGCAACCTTTGCATATGGGGCAAAGAGTTCAATATATAGGAAGTAAAGATGCTCTAAAGCAATAATCAGACTAATTAAGATGGTAAAGTTTAATAACATAAAAAACAAAGCCTCCCTTTTTTAATATGGCATAAACAAATTATAAATAACTTGAAAGCTCATGTCATGAAAATTATATAAGAAAGTTAGGATATTATGGGCTAAATATGAACATCTGTCCTTAAATTGAATGACAAATATTTCCTATAACATGGGATATAAGTTACTGAACTTCAAAAGAATTGCTTATTAGTGAAATCGACTAATTAGTCTTATGAGTGAAAGGAACCATGGCTTTTAAAAGAAATTTAGCTATTCTATATGAAAGAAACGCGGATATGGCGGCAATTATAGTAATCTCTATGATCCCCGACAGTGTAGGCCTAAGTAAGATTAACTTCAATTAAATTAAGTGCAAAATAGGTCTTATGTTACAAGAGTGTGACATGAACGTAAATGAAGGTCAATGAATATAAACCCTACTGAAACATAACTGCAACATTGAGAGTGTATTCTACTAGGTATATTAAAAAAACAAGGAGAGTATATATAATATGACATTAAGAACTAACATTACAAAATTCATGGTGGCTATGATGGCTGCATTATTCTTGGGCCTTACGTTACTAGTAACAGTTTCTCATGCTGACGAAGTTTACACAGTTAAATCAGGTGATACTCTTTCAGCAATTGCAAACAAAATGAATAACGGTACAACTTATCAAAAATTAGCTTCAGCAAACAAAATTAAAAACGTTAATTTGATTTATGTTGGTCAGAAATTATTACTTAAGAGCGACGGCGAAATTAAGGTTGCTACTAAGAAGGAAGTTAACACAGTTCCAGCAACACAAAGCACAACATCAACAAGTTCACAAAATACAAACACAACAGCACAAAGTAACCAAACAAGTCAAAACACTGCATCAACTAAAACAACAACAAACACAAGTACTACAGGTGGCGATTCATCTGCCAAAGCATGGATTGCTAACAAAGAATCAGGCGGTTCATATACAGCTACAAACGGCCAATATGTTGGTAAATACCAATTAAGTTCTTCATACTTACATGGTGATTATTCAGCTGCTAACCAAGAAAAGGTTGCTAACTCATACGTATCTTCNAATCAGTTAATTAAATAAGATTGAAAAAACTGCCTTTAATGGCAGTTTTTTTGTTTGGAATTTTATTTTTGAAACATTGATGATTTATCGAGTCTAACTAAATAATAAAGTGTTTGAATTTGATTCGGATATTAGGTTCGTCAATATAAATCAAGGTAAAAAAAGATGACCACCAAATTTATGGCGGTCATCTTTTTGATATTAAGGTATAAAAAAATCAGTAATCATGGTGTTTTAACACGGCGTGCTTACTGATTAATTGGTATTTATGGGTGGTCAGGGGATCGAACCCTGGACCCACGGATTAAGAGTCCGTTGCTCTGCCAGCTGAGCTAACCACCCATCATTAACCGACTTAAATATATTATCATATATTTCCAGTTATGGCAACCTTTTCTTAATAATTCTATGGTAATTGGAGTTCTAAATATTGACAATGAACCTCATGTACAGAGTCAATAGCTTTGTGAATCTATGACAAAATTGTTGATCTAGACCTTCTCATGTAGCCACTGAAATACGTGTGTTATAATAAGAACGCAATGCTTTTAAGCTTTTTTACCAAGCATAGAATATACGATTTAATTTAAAAACCACTCTGCAAGGAGGAACTAAGCTTTATGCAAAAAATTTTAGTTGTCGATGATGAAAAACCGATATCAGATATTGTGAAATTTAATTTAACCAAAGAAGGATACGAAGTTATTACGGCTTATGATGGAGAAGAGGCACTCCAAAAAGTTGAGGACGAAAGCCCAGATCTTATTTTACTAGACCTAATGCTTCCAAAAATTGACGGATTGGAAGTTGCCCGACGTGTGCGTGCTAAGCACAGTATTCCAATCATTATGGTAACTGCAAAAGATTCTGAATTAGATAAGGTAGTTGGTTTGGAACTTGGCGCCGATGATTATGTTACCAAGCCATTTTCAAACCGAGAATTAGTTGCCCGGGTTAAGGCCAATTTACGTCGTCAGGATCAATTAGTAAGCGCAGAACAAGAAAATAACGACATTAAAGTCGGTGATTTAGATATTAATCCTGACGCATACGCTGTGTCACGACATGGTGAGCAGTTAGATCTAACCCATCGTGAATTTGAATTGCTATACTATCTAGCGCAACATATGGGCCAGGTAATGACACGAGAACATTTACTTCAAACTGTTTGGGGATATGACTATTTTGGTGATGTCCGAACGGTTGATGTGACAGTCAGACGATTACGAGAAAAGATTGAAGAGAATCCAAGTAATCCGGTTTATCTTGTTACTCGTCGTGGCGTGGGATACTATTTACGCAATCCAGAAAATGAAAAATAATGGGAGTCATGTTTGCTTATGAACAAGAAAACCCGTTTTTACCAATCGATAAACTTTAAAATAGCCTTGGTATTCGCCTTGTTATTAATGATAACATTGGAAATCGTCGGGGTTATTTTTGTACGTCAATTGGAACAACGAAATTTGAGCCAATTTAAAACGCAGGTCCAGCTTGGAACGTATGTAGATAATACGATTTCAGATCAGTTGGTTAGAAGCAATACAAATTCTGCTAACAAGCAGATTCAACAAATTGTTTCAGACGTTAATAACACTAATATTACTGAAATTCGTGTTATTGATAGTAAGGGAACCGTTCGTGCTTCAAGTGACTTAAATGAACAGTCAGTAGTTGGTCAAAAAACAACGGATCGCGCTATCAAAAATGTTATTTATAACTCGCGATCGTATCAACAGGTTAACTATGATCAAGGAAACCATAATCGGTATTATATTTCGATTATTCCATTGATTAACACCAGTGGAAACACAAATACGGTGGTGGGCGCGCTATACGTCCGTGCTAATTTAGAGAGTGTCTACAAAAATGTCAACAATATCATGTTGATCTTTTTTGTGGCGGCCTCCTTTGCCATTGTCGTGGGGTTGTTACTGGCAATTATCATTTCGCGAGCTATTACCCGACCAATTGAAGAAATGAAGAAACAGACGCTTCGAATTGCGCGTGGAGATTATTCTGGGCACGTTCACGTTTATGGAAAAGATGAATTAGGTCAATTGGCTTCTGCGGTCAATAACTTGTCTGTACGGATTGAAGAGGCGCAAGAATCAACTGAGTCCGAGCAACGACGTTTGGACAGTGTGCTATCTCATATGACCGATGGTGTCATTGCAACTGATCGTCGGGGTCGAATTACCATTGTAAATGATATGGCACTGGATTTCTTAAGTTCAGATGGCGAACATACTGCCGGAAAATCCATTTTGGATGTTTTGGATATTCGAACAACATACACGTTAAGGGAGTTATTAGAAAATCAGGACGATATTGTGCTTGATTTCTCAACGAAGACACAAGATTTGATTTTGCATGCTTCATTTGCATTAATTCAGCGTGAATCAGGCTTCATTAGTGGACTTGTTTGTGTGCTTCATGATGTGACTGAACAACAAAAGATTGATGAAGATCGGAAACAATTTGTTTCAAATGTTTCTCATGAACTACGGACACCATTAACCAGCTTGAAGAGCTATATAGAGGCGCTGACAGATGGTGCTTGGAAAGATCCGAAGGTGGCTCCAAAATTTCTGAAGGTCACCCAGGATGAAACAGACCGAATGATTCGGATGATTAATGATCTGTTAAGTTTGTCACGAATGGATTCTGGAACTGCAAAACTAGATTTAGAGTTAATTAACTTAAATGAATTGTTCAACCATGTTTTGGATCGATTTGATATGATTTTGAAGACCGATGACAATCCAGATAAAACCTATAGCATCAAACGAGAGTTTACCCGCCGTGATTTGTGGGTGGAAGTTGATACCGATAAATTCCAGCAGGTATTAGATAACCTTATGAATAACGCTATTAAGTATTCACCCGATGGCGGGACAATTACGTACCGTTTACTTGAAACGCATAATCACGTGATATTGAGCGTTTCTGACCAGGGACTTGGAATTCCTAAGAAAGACCTAACCCATGTGTTTGATCGGTTCTATCGTGTCGATAAGGCTCGTTCACGAGCTCAAGGTGGAACTGGTTTAGGTTTGGCGATTTCTAAAGAGATCATTTCTATGCATGGTGGCCGAATCTGGGTTGATAGTAAGGAAGGCAAAGGGTCAGTGTTCTACATTTCACTTCCTTATGAGCCAATAGATGAGGAGGATCAGTGGGAATGAGAGGAATTCGAACAAGTCGACTATTGCTTCACATCGGTCTGGTGTTAGTTGTCCTTATCAGTGTGGGACTATCCTGGGTTATTTGGACGAGTCCAGCCCGTTATGAAAAAACAAAACAACAATCAGATACAAACACTAGTGTTATTCAGAGTGAGCAAGCCAATAAATCGCTTGGTGACATTTTCTTGCCAACCCAAGTCATTTATACGCAGGCTGATTCAACCTCACATTTGATTAATAATACGAAGGTTAACCTGACTGATTCGATGCGCAGTGCCATTAAAGACTGGCGGTTAAGCAAGGTAACCAGAGAATCAACTAATAACCGAAAGGCTTACGAAACGCTGATGAACCGAGAAAATACGGTGATGTTAAAATATCCTGATAGTGTTACTGATGGGATTCTAAACAGTGCGTTTAAGCAAAAAGTCAATTTTAGTGGTAAGTTTTCACGAATTGTTTTTTCAACGGAGAAACGGAATCAAGTTTATTTGTTGAATGATACAAATTACGCAATTTACAAAGTTCAAACAAGAAATCAAAACTTGGCGCATATTAAAGAAATTATCAGTGGTAATGTTCAACAGTTTGGCGTCAAACAAACTTTGGTCAATCATCGCATGATTACGGAATACGAGAATTCTGTAAAGGTTCCAGAGTATAGTTATCTCGTAAACAAACAAACGGCGGCTTACTTTGTATCTACCTTAATAGATAATGATAATGCGTCATCAGTTACCACTAAAGAACAAGGTGGTAAAACCGTTTATAATGATAATAATTCAAGAAGAATGACGGTTAATAATAAAAAAGGCACTGTAGCATATGAAGATCTTTCTGGACGCAAATCCTATCATGAAAACATGAGTACTGCGATGTCCCAGAGTTTTTCGTTATTGAAGAAAATGGAAGTTCCGCTGGATAATATGCGTTATTACAAATATGATGCTGATGATAATGCGGTTGTTTATCGAAGTTATGTGGAAGGATTCCCTATCTTTAATCAAACAGATTATGGAACTGTCGAAATTCGGATTACCGGGCCGCGAACCAAGAAGATTGATTTCTCATTGTACAGTTTACAAGTTCCTGTCCCTACCGGAAAAGATCGAACAACCCTGCCATCGACACAAGAAGTCTTGGATCGCTTGAAAAATAGCGGGTATAGTACAGATGATATTGATAATATTGAGATTGGCTATCAATGGACAGCTAATCCTTCCAGCGATTTGGTCGTTAATTTGACCCCAACGTGGTACGTAAATTATAAAAATCAATGGGTTTCATATCAGCAGTTAATAGAAGATGCACAACAGTAAGGGGATGAGCATACATGGATTTCAAAAGAATTGAGTTAATTTTCTTTGCGGCGTTTGCGGCACTAGATATCTTTTTAGCTGTCTCTTTTTTCCAGAATAACTCTGATGTTCATCCTACCTCGGCAAATACAAATCATAGTGCGACGATTTTGAATGAAATGCGTGATGATTCAATTTCCTTTAAAAAACCTTCCAATAAAAAGGGGCAAGGGTACTACATCTCAACACAAACTTCTGGTACAAAACAATTAAAGGCAAAGATGGAGAAGCTGTCGGGTCAATCAGCTAAAATGGCGGACGGCGAAATTATTAGTACGTTTAATACACCTCTCACCCTTGATGTTAAAAACCCAGATCAAACGCTGAACAAAGTTGTCCAGAATAGTGATGAAATTGTGAATGGAAAATCCTATCAGTACGATAAAGCCACTTCGACAGATAGTCAGATTATTTATACACAGAAAATATCAGGACAGCGAATTTTTTCTAAATCTGGTCAAATCCGATTCAAAGTTAATAGTGCCAACCAAGTCGTGGGATATACGCAGGGGTATTTAACAAATGCGCAGCCACTCCGAGAAAAACAGGATACTATCAGTCAGGAGCGGGCAATCATATGGCTTTACCAGTATAATGAAATGCCAAACGATACTGTTATTGAATGGTCACGCTTGGGGTACACCAGATTGTTAAGTATTCAAAAAGGTTCCGTATATGTGCCAACTTGGTACATCGCCATTCATGGAAAGGGGAGCTCTGCACTTCAATATTACCGAATTAATGCCTTTACAGGCGTGATTATGAAGTACAGTACCCAAGTTTCTTCAACCAGTAATAGTTCATCCACGACGTCGAGTTCGCAAGATGATAGCAGCTTGTTGAATCAAGCCGTTTCGAGTTCTCAACGAGCTGTTGAGTCCAGCACCGAAGAAAGTGTGCGGTCAACGACGAATCGGGGTAGTTATAATAATTCATATAGTAGCAATGAATCTAGTGGAACAAGTTCTAAAACCAGCGCGAACACAACTAGCTCAGGTAACTCAACAAATGCTATCAATTCAACAAGTGTGTCAACTTCATCTGAAGTTCAGTAGATGCTTAATTTAAGTTCAATTTAGCTAAGAGAGTAGTAATAATTATTTGGAAACATGGTTTAGTTTGGATAAGGAGTAATGGAATTCATGAGTGAAGATGACATGAAAATTAGTGTTTTAGCAAGTGGCAGTACCGGGAATGTGACTTACATTGAAACACCGCAGCATAAAATGTTGGTTGATGCTGGGTTAAGTGGTAAAAAGATTGAGGCACTTATGAACAGCATTGGCCGAGATCTTTCTGATGTTGATGCTCTGTTTCTTACGCATGAGCATACAGATCATATTAAGGGCGCTGGCGTTTTGGCTCGGCGTTATAACCTTGATCTATATGCGAATCAAGGAACCTGGAATGCAATCACTCCCAAAATTGGACCAATTCCAGAGGCTCAGAAAAATATTTTCGAAGTCGGTAAGACGAAATCATTTGGCGATCTTGATGTTGAAAGTTTTGCGGTTTCCCATGATGCTGCTGAACCTCAGTTCTACGAGTTTCATCACAATGGCAAGTCGTTTGTTATTTTGACTGATACCGGCTATGTTTCAGAGCGTGTTGAAGGTCAAATTGAAAACGCAGATGCCTATTTGTTCGAAGTCAATCATGATGTCGAAATGTTGCGAATGGGGAGCTACCCATGGCCATTGAAACAACGGATTTTAAGTGATCACGGGCATTTATCTAATGAAGCTGGTGCAAACGCCCTAATGGATGTCATGGGATATAACACTAAAAAGATTTTTCTTGGCCATCTCAGTTTGCATAATAATATGAAGGAACTTGCTCATTTAACGGTTGCTTCGATGATGAAAAATAAAGATTTGGGAGTTGGCCATGATTTTCAATTGTTAGACACGGATCATGCAGTTGCATCCAAATTGACGGTAATTTAATTAAAAATATTAAAATCATTCATATTTTCATCACAATTTATTGATACCATGTAACCAGTTACAATTAATTGAATAAAGGGGGATAGCGCGGTCATTTGATCGCATATGGCTATGAAAAATAAAAACTTATGGACCGTCATTGTTACGGCGTTGATTGCTGGTTTAATTGGCGGTGGTATTGCGTTTGGAGTCGGCAATTACATTAATAATCGGCAAGCAGAATCAGAAACGGCCGTTCCAAGTGGCTCAAATAGTACAGGAACAACAAAGACAAGTAATGTGAATGTCAATGTTAGCAGCCAGTCTGAAAAGGCGTACAGCAGCATAAAAAACGCGGTTGTGACAGTTATTAATTTAAAGAAGGAAAGTTCAAATTCAAATAACAGTCTTTACGGATCAATCTTTGGGAATTCGTCCTCAAGTTCTAACTCGAGTTCAAAATCCAACAATTTGGAAACATATGCAGAAGGTTCTGGAGTTATTTATAAAAAGAGTGGTAACGCTGCTTATGTAGTTACGAATAATCATGTGATTTCTGGTTCTAATGCTGTTGAAATTATCATGAGTAATGGTAAAAAATTATCTGCTAAGGTCGTTGGAAAAGATAGTGTGACCGACTTAGCAGTTTTGAAGATCAATTCCTCAGAAGTTTCGACAGTTGCTAGTTTCGGAAATTCCAACAGTATTAAAGTTGGTGAAACAGCCTTGGCCATTGGGTCACCACTGGGCTCCGACTATGCAACATCATTAACGCAAGGAATTATTTCAGCTAAGAAACGAACAGTTGCAACAACGAATGAATCTGGTCAAGAGACCGGTGAAGCAACGGTTATTCAAACAGATGCTGCCATTAACTCTGGTAACTCTGGCGGTCCGCTGATTAACTTAGCAGGACAAGTTGTGGGGATTAACTCCATGAAGCTTGCAAGCAGTGGTTCTTCGGGTACAAGCGTGGAAGGAATGGGATTTGCGATTCCTTCGAATGAAGTTGTGACAATAATTAATCAATTGATTGAAAAAGGTAAGATTGTTCGACCAGCAATTGGGGCTTCGTTGCTAGATCTAACAGATATTACGGCTAGTCAACAAAAATCAATTCTTAAACTACCTTCTAAGGTAACTGAAGGGGCAGTCATTTATAATACGTATGCTAGTTCACCAGCACGCAATGCTGGTTTGAAGAAGTACGATGTTGTTACAAATCTAGATGGCACTAAGATCACAAGTGTGGCTACTTTGAGAGATAAGCTATATAAGCTCAAAGTTGGCGATTCAGTTAAAATTAGTTGGTACCGTGGTAGTACGCTAAAAACAGGAATCATTAAACTAACAGAAACAACAAGTGAATTAAGTTCACAAGATAAGTAAAAGTAGGTAAGAGAAAGACGTCAAGTTTAGGCTTGGCGTCTTTTTGTGTCTTTACGTTGTTTTTAATTAAAAGCAGATAGTGTAGAATTATACACAGGAAATGCATAAGGATTCCTAAACGCTACTGGTCGCCATAAATTTTAACTAGTTTAGAGAATCCACTTTATTTTTACCGATATTTGTGATTCCGAATGATCTTAAATATTCTAAAGATTTTATTAAGGTGAAACGGGCATTTGTGGAAATAAAAACGAACGTTAACCCCATTAAGAATTATGTATCGTTCAGATCGAAAAATCTCTGTGAAAAACATTTGTGGACAACTGTGGATAACTTTGTGAATAACTCAAATGGCAAATTTTGAAGAAGTCCAGAAGCGGGTAGGAATAGGTTATGAATTGCTTACAAAAGTTATCCACAGGTTGGGGCGAAACCTGTGGACTAAATTTGTTTCACAAAAAAACGAACACCATAAATGCTTTTATACCGGTGTTTGTAGCCTGTGGATACGAACATGTGTTACTATTGAAAACAGTGGATAACTAAATTTAATGTTGACAAGTTGTGCATAGCCTATGTTGTGTTGATGAATATTTGACCCCTATATATAGGATTTTTGTTCACCAGCCTGTGGATAACTTTGTGAATAACTTGTGTAAAGGAGTGTTTTTATGAACATCAAGTTTATTGTGGTCGGAAAACTCAAGGAGAAGTATTTCAAGCAGGGAATCGCAGAATATGCAAAAAGGCTCAGTAAATTCTGTAAGTTTAGCATTGTGGAAGTTCCCGATGAGAAGGCTCCGGAATCTCTAAGTGACGCAGAGATGGCTGAGGTCAAAGAAAAAGAAGGTCAACGTATTCTGGATAAGATTAAAGAACGTGAGTATGTCTTTAGTTTAGAGATCTTAGGTAAGGAACGTTCGTCTGAGGAGTTTGCGAAGGAGATCGATCAGTTAGCAACGTACGGTCACTCTGATCTCACATTTGTGATTGGTGGGTCGTTAGGATTAAGTCCGGCTGTGATTAAACGGGCGAATGCGCACGTTTCGTTTGGACGGTTTACGTTGCCGCATCAGCTTATGCGGTTAGTATTAGTTGAGCAGGTTTATCGAGCGTTTATGATTAATGCTGGGAGCCCGTATCATAAATGAAGAATGTACAAAAATAATGAGGAACTACATAAATATTGTGACCTTTACATTAATACCCTAATCCATGACGAAAAAGAGGAGATAAAATGTATATACAAAAATTAGAAGTCAATAATTTTAGACAATTAAAAAACATTACTATCAATTTTGAAAAAAATACAAGTATACTTGCTGGTCCGAATAATAGTGGAAAAACGTCTTTAATTCAGTTGATGAAAAGAACTTTATCGGACAAAAAATTCAATTTTAATGTAGCAGATTTCAACGCATATGATCAGCAACAATGGTTAAAGCAATTCGATAGTATAATAGATGTATTGAAAAAAACAAATGCGGATAAACTTGGAGAGAAATTAAGTACTCTACAGGATGAAATGATGGAAGAGGATAGTAAATTATTGATTCCTGAAACCATTACTAAATGGCAAATCAATTACAGTGATAAGGATGATATTTCTAAATTTGTTAATTATCTCATGGATTTAAAGGAAAATGAAAACTCTTTTTATTTCATTTGTAAAATCACTTTAAATATTAGTAGTTTTTTAGAGGCAATAGTAATTAATTTGTCGAAATTCAATGATAATGAAATATTTAAATCTAAATTATTATTGAAAATTTATTGTGAACACATTGCGCCACATTTCTTTTTCACTGATAAAAAATATAAAATTCAAAATGAAATAGTCGATCAAAATGATTTTCATCAACTTTTTAACTTTGGAAATATTCCGGCCGCACGGATAGTGGAGGATTTCAATAATACACAACATACTTTAAGCAAGGATTTAATATCACTTACTAGTGGAAATGAAGAATGGAGTTCTGGAATTAATGCACTATCCACTGATGTTCTTCAAACAATACAAAATGGTAAATTGAACAAGGTAATAGAGGATAATTCAGTTAATATTTTAAATGATGTATTAAAAAAAATATCAGGATCTAATGGTGGACATACTGGAGAAATATCATTAAATGTTGATGTGTCAGAAGATGATGTTCAAAAGCTTATTGATGGAACAACTCGTGCACAGTATTCTTATATTGGTTCAGATAATTCATCTTATAAATTAAATGAGACTTCTCAGGGCCTGGGTTATAATAATTTAATTTATTTACATACTCAAATTGAAACGTTTATTCAAAGACGGGATGAACAGAAAGTAAACTTTCTTGTGATTGAAGAACCGGAGTCGCATATGCACCCGCAAATGCAGAATGTATTTACTCAAGAATTACTAAAAATATATGATAATAAAAATTTGCAAGGGTTGATTACTACGCATTCAACAGAACTTGTAAGAGGAATAGAGGTAAATAGACTTCGAGTTATAAGAATGGAAACACTGTTCAATAGTAAGGTTTATGATTTATCTAAATTTATCAATAAATTGTCTGAGGCTAATAAAGAAAATGTATCTAATGAACAGAAAAATGTTATTGAAAATTTTAAAACTTTTTTTAAAGTAATAGGTTTTGCGGATATATTATTTGCCGATGCGGCTATCTTGTTTGAAGGTGATACTGAACGCTTATATCTTAGTCAAGTGATAAATGAGGATGGTGCTTATGAAGCGTTAAAGCACAAATATATTGCGTATGTACAAGTTGGAGGTGCCTATGCGCACACGTATATTAAATTACTTAAGTATCTGAGAGTGAAGTCTTTAATTTTAACAGATATAGATTATGACAAAAAAACGGACAGTATTGAGAAGCTGATGGATACGACGATAACTAATGGTGCAATTTTAGATTTGTTTCGAGCTCAAGGGCGTAAAACTGATAATGAAAAGGTGAGAGATATATATAAATGGTTATCGAAATGTAAGAATGTGATTGAAACAACTGATAAGAGACGCTTAGATGGAAATGTAGTAAGCGAAGGTTTGATATATCTTGGATGCCAAACAAAAGAAGATAAATATACTAGAACACTAGAAGCTGCGATGCTGGCCAAAAAGTTTAATTTAAATCCATTTGAAAGAAGAACTGTATCCAAATGGGAAAAAAGTCGTAAAGAATCAAAATTGCAATTTTCTATACCTAAGGATCAAGAAAGCACCCCATCCTTAATTGAAATTTTAAATTCAACATCAAATGGAAAAACGAACTTCATGTTCTCGGTTATTCTTAATAATCAAGTTAAGAATATGCTACCTAATTATATTCAGAAGGGATTAAATTGGTTAGTAGGATGAGTAATCAAAAAAAATATAAAAATGTAAAAATTATTGATGCTCCGGCCGGTAGCGGAAAAACATTCAGTATTAGAAGCCAAATTAATCAGTATTTGATAAAAAACAATAAATCACAAGTACTGTGTATTACTTTTACAAATCGAGCAATGAAAGAATTAAAAAAGAATATTATAAGCAACCGTGTGTACATTAGTACTATACATTCTTTTATAAATGATTTTATTAGTCCTTTGTTTAAAAATGAATCAATTATTAATTACTATTTAAAAGAGTATGGTGAAAAAATCAGGAAAAACATTTCAAATGTAAAAGGCACCCGTAAAATGTAGGAAAA
>NZ_JQBD01000003.1 GCF_001437255.1 Pediococcus damnosus
AGGCACCTAGGAAAACTTGACACATACAAAAAAACTTAAGATTCGAAAAACTAAATAAGGGAGCGTATAATAGGCTTGTTTAATATTGCCATTTAATAAGAAAGGACCCGAATTGATGTTAGAAAAGAAATTTTACAAGACGTTTTTTAAGCACTCTTTCAATATTCCAATTAAAGTTACTTATTGGGATGGTAGTTCTGAAGTATACGGAGATGGTACTCCAGAAGTCTCAATCACCCTTAAAGAAGAGGTGCCAATCAAGCAGGTTATCAATAATGCCTCCATTGCGCTTGGTGAGGCCTACATGGATGGCAGAATCGAAATTGATGGCAGTATCCAGGCTTTACTAACTTCGGCCTACGAAACGGCTGGGAGCTTTTTCCATGACAAGAAGTTTATTCATTTTCTTCCCAAACAAAAACATGATGAAAAAGAAAGCAAAGAAGATGTTCAGAATCATTATGACATCGGAAATGACTTTTACAGTTTATGGTTAGACCCAACCATGACTTATTCTTGTGCTTATTTTGAGAAAGATACCGATGATCTTGAAACTGCTCAAATCAACAAAGTTCACCATATTCTAAACAAGTTGCACCCACAACCACGCCGGACCCTTTTAGACATTGGCTGTGGCTGGGGAACTTTAATGCTAACAGCTGCTAAAGAATATGATTTACGCGTTGTTGGTGTGACTCTTTCTCAGGAACAATTCAACTTAGTGAATAAAAAAATTAAGGATGAAGGCTTAGAAAATGTGGCTGAAGTCCGTTTACAAGATTATCGCGAAATCAAAGACGAACAATTCGACTACATAACCAGCGTTGGGATGTTTGAACATGTCGGTAAGGAAAATCTCCAAACCTACTTCAAGTGTGTTGCTGATTACCTAAAAACTGATGGTGTTGCTTTGATTCACGGAATCACTCGTCAACAGGGCGGTGCTAACAACGGTTGGTTAAACAAATGGATCTTCCCAGGTGGCTATGTGCCCGGCTTGGAAGAAAACATTCATCACATTATCGAAAACGGATTACAGATTGATGATTTGGAACCTCTACGCCGTCATTATCAAAAAACGACAGAAATTTGGGATAAGAACTTCAATGAACATCGCGAAGAAGTCAAAGAAATGTTTGACGAACGCTTTGTGCGCATGTGGGATCTCTATCTACAAGCGTGTTCAGCATCATTCGAATCTAGAAATATCGATGTCATCCAGTACTTATTAACAAAGGGTACTGGCGCAAGCAACAATGTGTTGCCAATGACTAGAGAATACATGTACAAATAGTGAGTGAATGAAGACGATTAGTCTTAAAAATAGAAGCGTGCCGGTAGCGAGATCGCATCTCGCGGTTAGGTATGCTTCTATTTTTAAGGCTGTCTTTCAGATAGTGAGTGAAACAAAGCGATTAAGGCTCAAGATATAAGAGTCTTGGAGGTAGGAGCGCAATCCCGCGGGAAGAATTCTTATATCTTGGGTCTTGCTTTGTTGAACTGTCCTCAAACAGTGAGTGAAACAAAGTAAGTTCCATACTTTTCCTGTTAATAGATTAGCAATTGTTAATTTATCAACAGGATTTTTTTAAATATTTACTACTATATATAACTTGATTCCAAAAAAGCAGACTTAGAAGTCGTTTCACTTCTAAGTCTGCTTAATTTAACAACAAGTTTTAAAAATCAGTTATAAAATCTCATTCAAATTTTCGAACTTGTTATTTCTCATCATCACGTTTCCGACGTTTTAATCCAAACAATGCAAGAAAACCGCTTAAGAGCATCATGCCAATCACTGAAAGAATATTTTCATGTTGTTCATCAGTTTGTGGCAATATTCCTGCTTTAACAACAGAAATATTTTTATTATCTTTCTGGTTTGAATTCTCCAAAGTTTCCAATTTAGCCTGTGAGCCTGCGGAATTCTTAACTCCTTCAGTAGTTGCACTTGAATTACCGGTTCCAGAATCAGAACCTGTACCAGGTGTGGTAGGTGTTGCCCCACCATTGCCTGGCTTATTATTGTTACCACCAGGGTTCGAAGGATTACCTGGATTAGTTCCATTACCGTCAGAAATCTTCTTATATTGAACAACAACTAAACTATCTTCTGGTTTATCCATTGTCGCCGTTGGAATTGATTCTGCCACATCACCACTGTTTGTATAACCAGCTAATGTTGGTGTTGTCACAGCATCAAAGACTCCCTGTGGTGTATAGGAAACTTCTCCGGTAGTCTTATTAGTCACAACCTTGTAAATTACCTTTTCGATAACATCACGTGGCGTCTGATTACCAGCACCCTCGTAATGAATGGTCCGAGTAACAGTAATTTCACTATATACAAGCTCATTGGTTGGTTTATAGGTAACCGTAACGGTTGAATCTGTTGGCTTAACTGTCGTAGTTTCAGGCGTATATCCAGCGACATCACCGCCATTTGTAAATCCAGCGATTTCTGGTGTATCTACTGTACTATACCCAGCCTCGGGTGTATAAACTGACTGACCAGTCGCATTGCTGGTTGCCACATCATAGGTAATCGACTGAACTTTATCCGCCGGGTTTCTTAATCCTGCCCCGGTGTAATGCACTGTCTGTGACACGATAATTTCACTGTGGGTAATAACGTCATTAATCGTGTACATTCCACTGATAAAATCTTTGTCAGTCAAATCATAATTTGGATTAGCCACGGCCACTTTAGCTTTGCCACTAGCGTTCAAACTAACCTCGTAGTCACCAACGTTTGTTGGAACACCTTCAACCACTTCACCAGTCGCCTTATCCACAAAGGTGAAATCTGCATTGGTTAAGTTACCCGGATCCTTGAGAGTAGATCCAATGGTGATGCTGAAATCTGGTGTGGGGTCACCATAATTTGATGACACATCATTGACTTTAACTTGCGTTGTGGTTTCGCCAGGCCCAGTCGTTGCTTTGACAATCGTCATCGATCCATCTACTACTGTAATGTCATAATTGCTGTTGACCGCATTTTGATCGGCAGCAACCGTTACATCATACTGACCAACATTAGTGTGATTATTGTTGCCAGTTGTATAGGTGATGGCTTCTCCATTGACAGCCCCGTCGACAATAACACTTAAGCTATGTGCTTTACCATCATACGTAATGTCGTCATTACTCGTGACTGTCAAACTTGCTTTAGCTTTATTGATTGAGACTTTGTTAACGAGTGCAGTTAAGTCACCTAAATCATAGTTACTATTTGCAACTTTAACCTTATCAATTCCACTTTCTGTTAACCTAACTTGATAATCACCTGCGTTAACTGGATCCTTAACCACATTACCATTGACGCCAAGATATTCGTAGTCGCCAGTTTCTAATGTAACATCAATCTCTGGTCCTTGAACCACTGGATTTTCATCAAATGTCTTGCCATCGTAAGTCTTGTTGATATTTTCACCTTGGGCATTACCAATGCTGATCTCGCCCTCAGGTGTCGTTGCCTTGACAATCGTCATTGAACCTTTAACGACCGTAATGTCATAGTTTTCGTTAACCGCAGTATCATCGGCAATTACGATCACATCATACTGACCAACATTAGTATTGCTGTTGTGATCAGTTGTATAAGTGATAGTTTCACCGTTAACTGCACCTTTAGAAACGACCTCTAAGCTATGTGCCTTACCATCGTACGTGACGTCATCATTACTTGTAACTGTTAAGGTTGCCTTGGCTCTACTAATTGTAGCTTTGTTGACAATCTTACTTAAATCGCCCAAGTCATAATCGCTGTTGGCATCAGTAACTGCTTTGATTCCGGATTCAGTTAACTTAATCGTGTAATTCCCTGCATTTTTAGGGCTTGTAACAACGTTACCGTCAGCGTCAAGATACTCATAGCCACCACTTGCTAAAGTTACATCTTTCTCTGGCCCTTGAACTACAGGGCTATCACTAAACGTCTTACCGTCATAAGTTTTACTGAAGCCTTCGCCATCTGCATCACCGATAGTGATTTCTCCTGGTGTTGTTGGTGCTTTAACAATTGTCATTAAACCCTTGCCGTCAATAATCTCATAGTTACTATTAACTGCATTATTGTCTGCGGTTGCCGTCACATCATATTGACCAGCTGTCGTCTGGCTATTATTTTCTGTCGTGTAGGTGATCGTCTCACCATTGACGACGCCAGTTACCTCAATATCTAAGCTGTGTGCATCGCCGTCGTACATAATATTGTCATTACTTACAATATTAATTTTAGCTGGCGCTTTGCGGATCGTGGCATCATTCGTCAAACTACTTAAGTTACCTAAATCATAATCACTATTTGCAGCCGTCACAGCTTTGATCCCAGACTCAGTCAGTTTAATTGTGTAATCATCGGCATTAACCGGCTTTGTAATGACATTACCTTTGGCATCCAAATATTCGTAGTCGCCACTTGCTAAAGTTACATCCTTTTCTGGTCCTTGAACCACAGGCCTTTCACCAAATGACTTACCATCATACGTCTTATTTAAATCATTACCATTCGCATTACCAATCGTAATTTCACCAGGCGTCGTTGGTGCTTTAACAATCGTCATTGAACCCGAACCATTGGCAATCTCATAGTTATTGTTAACTGCATTTTCATCTGCCGTTGCCGTCACATCGTATTGACCAACTATTGTCTGACTATTATTGACTGATTTATAAGTGATAGTTTCATCATTTACCGCACCAGCCACCTCAATAGCTAAACTATGTGCATCACCATCATAGGTAATGTCATCATTACTTGTAATGTTGACACTTGATTTTGCTTTATTAATTGTGGCCTTGTTGACCACGGCAGTTAGATCGCCTAATTCATAATTACTATTCGCAGTAGTGACCGCTTCAATCCCAGACTCAGTCAATTTAATCTTGTAATTGCCGACGTCTTTAAGATCTGTAACGACGTTATCGTCAGCGTCAAGATACTCATAGTCCCCACTTGCTAAAGTTACATCTTTCTCTGGCCCTTGAACTACAGTGCTATCACTAAACGTCTTTCCATCATACGTCTTATTTAAATCATTACCATTCGCATTACCAATCGTAATTTCACCAGATGTTGTTGGTGCTTTAACAATCGTCATTGAGCCGGTACCATTGGTAATCTCGTAGTTACTGTTAATTAAATTATCATCTGCATTGGCCAACACATCATATTGACCAACAGTTGTATGGTTATTGTTGACTGGTGTATAGGTAATCGTTTCACCATTGACTGCACCAGTCACTTCAATATCCAAGCTGTGTGTTGTACCATCATATGTGATGGCATCATCACTGGTGATATTGATGCTAGCCTTCGCTTTTTGAATTGTGGCCTTGTTAGCTAACACAGTTAAGTTGCCTAAGTCGTAATCACTGTTGGCATCTATGACCGCTTGGATCCCAAGATCGGTTAACTTAATTGTGTAATCGCCGGCATTTACCGGATCAAGCACTTTATTACCATCTTTATCGTAATATGCATACTCTTCGGTTGTTAGGGTAACATCTTTCTCTGGCCCTTGCACTACAGGGTTCCCACTAAACGTCTTACCATCATAAGTTTTATTGAGATCCTCACCATTTGCATCACCAACAGTGATCTCACCAGGCGTCGTTGGTGCTTTAACAATCGTCATCGAGCCAGGTTCAGAGGTGATCTCGTAGTTGCTGTTGACTGGATTGTCGTCATCAGCAGTGGCCGTCACATCATATTGTCCAACTGTCGTATGGTTATTGTTGGCTGGTGTATAGGTGATCGTCTCACCATCGACTGCACCAGTTACTTCAATATCCAAACTATGCGCATCGCCATCATACACAATGTTGTCATCACTAACGATATTAATATTCGCCGGTGCTCTATTAATCGTGGCATTATTCGTCAAACTACTTAAATCGCCCAAATCATAATTACTATTTGCGGCAGTGACCGCGTCAATTCCGGCTTTAGTTAATTTAATTGTGTAATGATCTGCGTTGACCGGATTATTAACTTTGTTACCATCTTTATCGTAATAGGCGTATTCACCAGGCGTTAAGGAAACATTATTTTCTGGTCCTTGTACTACTAACTCTGGATTTCCACTAAACGTCTTACCGTCATACGTTTTACTTAATTCAGCACCGTTTGCATCCCCAATGATAATCTCACCTGGCATCGTCGGAGCCTTTAAAATTGTCATTGATCCAGTTCCTGCTGTAATCTCGTAGTTGCTGTTAACCGCGTTTTTATCAGCCGTCGACGTAACATCATATTGGCCGACCGTCGTTTGACTATTGTTTTCAGCCGTATAGATGATCGTCTCACCATTGGCTGCCCCAACTACCTCAATTTTCAAACTGTGTGCCGTACCATCGTACGTAATGTCGTCATTGCTTGCGACGTTGATGCTTGCTTTCGCTTTATTAATCGTGGCCTCATTCGTCAAACTACTTAAATCACCTAAATCATAGTTACTATTTACGGCAGTAACGGCTTTAATTCCGGCATTGGTTAACTTAATTGTGTAATTGCCTGCGTTTTTAGGATCTTTAACAACAACACCGTTAGCATCCAGATACTCATAGTCACCGATTTCCAAAGTGACATCTTTTTCTGGTCCTTGCACTACTGGACTGCCATCAAATGTTTTTCCGTCGTACGTCTTATTGAGGTTTTCGCCATTTACATCCCCGATAGTAATTTCACCAGGAGCTATTGGTGCTTTAACAATCACCATTGAGCCAGTTCCTGCGGTAATTTCATAGTTACTGTTAACCGCGTTATCATCAGCAGTTGCCGCGACATCATATTGGCCGACCGTTGTCTGAATGTTGTTGGTAACTAGATAAGTGATCGTTTCACCGTTTACCGCGCCAGTCACGGCAACATCCAAACTATGCGCAGCACCATCATACGTAATCTTGTCATTACTTGTGATGTTGATACTTGCCTTCGCTTTATTAATCGTGGCATTATTCGTCAAAATGCTTAAGTCACCTAATTCATATCCACTATTTTCATCTGTAACGGCCTTGATTCCGGCTTCCGTAAATTTGATCATATAATTACCTGCATTTACAGGATCCGTAATTTCGTTGCCACCTTCATCGTAAAACGCGTACTCCCCATTTGTTAAGGTGACATCTTTTTCTGGTCCTTGCACGACTATTGCTGAATTCTCGGTGAATGTCTTCCCATCGTAAGTCTTACTCAAGTCATAACCATTCGCATCACCAATACTAATCTGGCCTTCCGGTATTGTTGCTTTCACAATCGTCATTGAGCCATTAGTGACCATAATATTGTAATTGTCATTGATGGCATCATCGTCAGCGGTTGCTGCAACATCATATTGACCAACAGCTGTATGACTATTGTTGGTAACTGTATACGCGATTGTTTCACCGTTTACTGCACCAGTCACGGCAACATCCAAACTGTGTGCCGCACCATCATACGTAATCTTGTCATTACTTACGATATTAATATTTGCATTCGCCTTTTTAATGGTAGCGTTATTTGTTAAACTGCTTAATTCACCTAAATCAAAATTACGATTTGCATCAGTAACCACTTTGATCCCAGATTCAGTTAATTTAATCGTGTAATCACCAGCATTAACCGGATCGGTAATAACATTACCGTTAGCGTCCAAATACTCGTAATCGCCACTTGATAAGGTAACATCTTTCTCTGGTCCTTGAACCACAGGGCTTTCATCAAACGTTTTGCCATTGTAAGTTTTCTCAAGATCATTTCCGTTTGCGTCACCGATGATGATTTCACCAGGTGTTATTGGTGCCTTGACAATCTTCATCGAACCAGACCCAGGAGTGATTTCATAGTTACTATTTATTGCATTTGCATCCGCATTTGCCGATACATCATATTGACCGACTGCCGTGTGACTATTATTAGTAACTGTATAGGTGATTGTCTCGCCATTGACAGCCCCAATTGCCTCAGTATCTAAACTATGCGCAGCACCATCATAAGTGATGTTGTCATTACTTGTGATATTAATCTTTGCTTGTGCTTTTTGAATTGTGGCATTATTCGTCAAATTACTTAGATTACCCAAGTCATAATCACTATTCGCATCAGTAACCGCGTTGATTCCATATTGGGTCAGTTTGATCGTATAACTTCCAGCGTTAACGGGATCTGTAACAATCTTCCCGTTAGCGTCCAAATACTCATAATCATCGTTTGTTAGGGTAACATCAGTCTCTGGTCCTTGAACTATAGGGCTGCCACTAAATGTTTGGCCATTATAAGTCTTTTTGAGATCTTCAGCATTTGCATCCCCAATAGTAATTTCACCAGGAGTTACTGGCGCTTTGACGATTGTCATTGAGCCATTTTTTACGGCAATCTCATAGTTGCTATTAACAACATTAGCATCAGCAATTGCCGTAACCGTGTACTGGCCGACCGTCGTATGACTATTGTTGACAGATGCGTAAGTGATTTTTTCGCCATTCACTGCCCCAGTTACTTCAATATTCAAACTATGTGCATTACCATCATACGTGATCTTGTCATTGCTAATAATACTAATAGTCGCTTTTGCTTTATTAATTGTTACCGAACCAGTCATTACATCACTTGCTGCCGCCAATTGATAATTGCCGTTAGTCGCCTTGCTAAGGGCCTCATTAGCCGCCTTCAAACCTGCAGTATTTAAATTAAATTCATACGAATTGACATTAGTTCCGTTAGTTACAAAATCAACGTCTTCATTTGATAACGGAACTTTAAGCGTTGTTGCTGAACCATCATTAACAGCAATCACTACATACAAATCAGTTGTACCGCTTGCTTTTGTAGTCCCGTCATAATCAAAATTAGTTTTGCTTAATTCGGCAGCTACTTTAGCAGAAACAATAATAAATGGTGCCGTGGCCGAATCAAATGAAACCGTATAGTTAGATCCAGTTACCGATGTAATCGCATTTTGAATAGCCATCTTACCGGTGTTACTTAATGTGACTTCATAAGTGCCGCTGTTAGTTCCACCACTGACTAGCTGAATATCACTATCTTTCAATGCATACGTAACGCCACTTAGCAACGTAATTTTATAGTTACCGGCGGATGGTGACTGCTGCACACCAGTATATTGCTCAGTTTCAGTGCCACTTAAAGTCACTGTGGTAGACACTGGTGTGATGATGAACGTACCAGTCGTCTTGCCCAATGTCACTGCAGTATAGTTACCACCAGTTGCGGATGTAAGGGCCGTCGTAATATTTGTTAAACCAGTCTTCGTTAACTGAACCGTATATGACCCGACATTTTTACCGTCACTACCACTAGTTAATGCAATATCTCCAGCCTTCAACGTATATGTTGTCCCGTTTGACAAAGTAACGTTGTAGTAACCAGCAGTTGGGCTCTGTATCACGCCAGTAAAAGGTACGGTTTGACTACCCGTTAAGTTAACTGTAGCAGTAGCTGCCGTAATGATATAAGTACCGTTAGCAGGTGTAACGGTATAGTTTTGCGCGGTACCACCTTCAACTTGGGATGCTGCTAATTTGGTTTTTCCAGCTGCACTAAATTGAACCGTATAAGCCCCAACAGTTGTAGGAATTGTTACAACTGTTTGCCCGTCAGCCGCTAGATACTCAAAATCGCTAGAAGCCCATGAAATCGTTGGCGGAATCATACTACCAGAGATAACTGTATAGACTACCGTTGCCGTTGTGCCTGTTGCTGCACCATCATAAACTTTTGTAGCTGAACTAATCGTTGCTGTAATTGGCGCTTTTGTAATTACAAAAGTTGTGCCACTTGCTACTTCAAAAGTCGCCGGATTATAATTTGTCCCAGTCGCTGCTGTAATTGCTGCCTGCGCGGCCGTTTTTCCAGTTTCACTCAAAACAACACTATAGGTGCCTGTATTAATACCACCACTAACTAACTGAATATCACTATCTCTTAACGAATATGAGACACCGGTTGGTAAGGTAATTTTATAGTTGCTGGCTTTCGGCGTTTGCTGCGCACCAGTATATTGCTCAGTTTCAGCACCACTCAATGTTACCTTGGTATCCGCTGCTGTAATAACAAATGAACCAGTTGCTGTATTAAAACTAATTGCATAGCTATTGCCAATTGCTGCTGTAATATTGCTGACGCCAACTGTACTTAGTTCGAGAGCGTACGTGCCGACATCCTTACCGCCACTTACCAACTGGATATCACTATCTTTTAACGGATATGAGACACCGGTTGGTAAGGTAATTTTATAGTTGCTGGCTTTCGGTGTTTGCTGCATACCAGTATACTGCTCAGTTTCGGTACCGCTGAGGGTTACTGTAGCATTGACTTTGTAGTAGAGTGTTATTGCTGTAATTGCCTTGCCATTTGCATCCGTTACATACATATTTCCATTAGCATCTAATGCAGTGAAATTAATCACTGTTGCAGCAGCATTTTTGGCATCGGTTGCACTAAACGTATACCCAGTAATTGTCGGAACCATCGGATTAGTAGTTGTCGTGCCGTTAATCTTTGTGTCTCCATATGAGCCCGTCAAAGTTGCATCTTTTGAAATCATATTGCCAGCATAATCTTGATAGTGTACCGTAACTGGCGCCGTTTGCTTGTTGTAGATCAAGCTCACATTGGAGCTGCCGACTACAAAATCTGAAGATACTGTATTTTGTAAGACATATCCAGGAACCTTCGGCGCTACTACAGATAACGCAGCAGTTGCCGTCCCAGCAGTAATTGCTGCATTGGCACTCGCTTGATCCGCGAACACTCGAATGGTATCCCCGATATTACCAATAATTGTATGAGTAATAGTTCCAGGTAGTGTTGTACCTGCGCTATCTATTTCTTTATAAGTTACTGTTGAGGTTGCCTTAGTATAGCTATAATTATTAATCTGAACGCCAAAAGCATTAAAGTCATCCCCGGTGGACGCTGCGATCGACAATGACATCCCGACTTTTTGAGCAGCCGTCAATGTACGCGTCCACACTGTCGCACTAGTTGCGCCGGTGGGTTTATAAATTTGATTCTGATTATCGTTATCTGGAATGGTGATTGTCAATACTCCAGTGGTAGCATTGTATGAGATGGAAAATGCATGTGCTTTACCATCTATCATGTTATTATTCATAGCCACTACTTGAGACGTCTTATCAATTGCACTAACGTTTCCATATCCAGTAAGAAGATTTCCTTGTCCTTGTCTTGTGTTAGGGTTCAACTTTCCAGTACTATCCGTTGTTCGCCATGAAATAGTAGCAGCTGTCAAAAAGGGGTTCCCTAATATAGCATCTGCGTTATCGAAATCGCCATACGCGCCACTATTATAATGTTCGTCAAGTGCCAATCCAAATGAATTAGCTAGACCTCCTAAGCCTAAGTTACCACCAGTGCTGGCAGTTCCAAGTGAGGAAGGGTTACCTGGACTAAAGACAAAGGTCAGGCCATCAGCTGCTTTGCTGACATTGTCCCCAAGATAGATAGTCCCTGACATACTAAAATCAGAACTAAAATTAAGTTGATTATCTAATACCAAATAGCCAGATTGATTCTGTGTTTTCGTAGTTAAGCTTGAATAACCATTTCCGCTTGGTAAAGTAGCTGTTCCAGCTGCCGTAAAATCTTGAGCAACTGTACTGGAAGTCCCAGTATATTTATCACCAGCCTTATTAATATTTGCCACATCATTTAAATTAGGAACAACGACATTTGCATCTTTAGCCTCAATTACCACCTGCGTATTTAAGTTGGCTTTATCAACCAGTGCTTTAACAGCCGTTTCGTCTGCACCAACGGCAAGCGCGATCACCACGGTACCATCAGTTTGGGTCGTAACAACTGAACCCGCCGGCAATTTGGTTTGTAACGTTGTCAATGCACTGGAGATAGGTGCTGCTGCCTTGCTTATTTTGGCAACGCTAGAACTTGTAGATACAGCAGATACACTTGTGGAATTGTTTGCAACAGATGCTTCCGTATATACTTCACTGTTTAAATCACCAGACACAGCATTTTTAGAATTAACTGCTGAAGGCCCAGCACTAGCCACCGAATTTAAAGTTTTCCCAGAGCTGGCCTGAGCTGTTACTGAAGATCCACTTAAACTGCTAGCTGAAGAAATAGTTTCATTAGTTGTAGAACTTGCCACTGCACTGGTCAGTTGACTAGAGTCAGTTGAACTTTCTTTGGTAATTGCTGATGTGCTGGCAACCGTACTTGTTGCACCGCCTGAACTACTTTTTTGACTGCCACTATCAGTTGCTGTGCTCGCACTAGCAGCTACTACATCCGTGACTTCGGTACTTGAACCAGATGAGGAATTCACTGCACTGCTAGCTGATATCACTTCACTTGAAGAATTCAAATCAGTATCTGCATTCGCAGTTGGCAGTCCAAAGGAAATTCCTGCTCCAAAAAACAGAATGGTAATTCCGGCAAATAACCAATTTCTTCCAACTTTATACATTTTATAATGTTCCGTCCGTTGAGCAGAATCCCGCAATAATTTCATCTTTTTCTTATACTTCTTATTTCCATTTAACATAACAGCCCCTCCGTTTCCCATAAAAACCGCAAAAGTTATCTTGTAAGCGCTTTATTATAACATGATTTATCACAATACGTATATAAAGTATGTTCATTTTTTAGAAGTGAATTTATCATTTATACCAATTAAAACAAAAAAGTGCCTTATGTCAAGCTTTCAAACTTTTGAAGGCCAAAAATATTTTTTTGCCGATGCACTAAGAAAATGATAAATTCATTAAAATGATTGTTTTTATGTCTTTGATCATCTCATATATAAAAATCTGCAGATAGTACTGGCAAAACCGGGTAGCTGGGACAAGACTCTGTTTTTTTAAATCCGAAAAATATCATTTCTTTCTACAATCGCCAATTACACCACAAAAAACAGAATTAGCCGTCGTTTAACTACTAATCCTGTCCCAAGTTGTTCTTATTTAAATTAAATTGTTTACTTACTAGCTTCCCGTATATCACCAAATCTTAATCCCAAATATTTCCTTCAATCCTGACAATACAAACGTCGGAATGGCAGGTAAGAAAATAACGGCAAGATACAATTCCCAAGTAAGGGGACTCGTTCCCATCAACATATTAAAGAATGGCAACATCGTAATTGAAAGCGATGAAATTCCCGCAAATAAAACTGCGGCAATTAAATACATGTTACTAAATGGATTCCGTCTAAATAACGTGTGCGCACTTCGCGCATCAAACGCATGCCATAACTGCCCAAATACTAACGTAAGGAAAGCAATTGTTTGAGCCTCGTTCGTTTGCAAACCAGCACTAGCAGCCCAGTAAAAAGCCACAAACACGGCAAGTCCCATCACAAAACCACGAATTAAAACGCGTGACAAAAGATGATTAGCTAGTAAAGATTGGTTCACATCGCGAGGTTTCTCCGCCATGATATCATGTTCCGGTTCATCATACCCCATTGCAAACGAAGGCAAGGAATCGCTGATCATATTAACCCACAGAACCATGATTGTAGTTAAAGTTGGCGTTAGTTCGGAAACATGGCCAATCGGTTGTGTAATTAAAAAGGTTCCCAGCAAAATGGATAGCACTTCTGCGACGTTGGTGGTCAGTTCTTGACGCATAAAATTTTTGATGTTTGCAAAAATTGTCCGTCCAGCCGAAACTGACTTTTCAATCGTTGTAAATTTATCATCCATCAAAATAAGATCGGCTGAATCCTTTGTTACCTCAGTCCCATTAATGCCCATGGCAATACCAATGTCAGCAGCGCGCAAAGCAGGTGCATCATTCACACCATCCCCTGTCATGGCAACAATTTCGTTATGCTTTTGCAGTGCTTTAATAATGCGCTGTTTATGTTCTGGTGACACCCGCGCGTAAACTCGAATATCGGGTACCAATTCAAACAGCTCATCATCAGACATTTTTTCGATTTCATAACCTTCAACCACGCGGCCTTCTTTATCTTTTACAAGTCCAAGTCGATAAGCAATGGCACGGGCCGTGGCCGCATGATCACCCGTAATCATAACTACTTCAACTGATGCTTTATGCAAAACAGCGATCGATTTTTTCACTTCTGGTCTTGGTGGATCAATAATCCCCACAATCCCCAATACAGTAAGCTTTTTCTCTAAATCTGTTTGCGTGCCGTTAAGCGCCTCATCCTTAGTTAAATCTCTTTTGGCAACTGCAATAGTTCGCAGTGCATCATTGGCATAATCCGAAACTTGTTTTTCCAGTGTTTCTTTTGCTTCACTAATTGAAACCAACTTATTATTAAACATAGCGTCCTTAGTATGTTGCATGATAACATCCGGAGCGCCTTTAGTAAGAATTTGATATTCATCACCAATTTTGATAATGGTACTCATCATTTTACGCGTACTCTCAAACGGAAATACGCGAAGAATATCACAATCTTTTTCACCAGTCTCACTCAACAGTTTATCTCGTGATATTTTTGCTTTACGACCTAACACAATCAAAGCCACATCAGTCGGATTACCCAACGGTTCGTAATTGTCTGCATCATTACGCTGAATCTGAGCCTCATTATTCAAAACAGCGCTTTGTAAGAATGGCGTAAAATCAGATTCTTGTACATTTTTACCATCTTTAACTGAATGAATTTCCCCAACTGGATCATACCCATTGCCATCGACCGCAAAGTTAACCCCATTGGAAAAGAAACGAGTAACTGTCATCTCATTTTTAGTCAACGTTCCCGTTTTATCAGATGCAATAAAAGTCGTCGCTCCAAGGGTCTCCACACTACTCAGTGACTTAATTAGTCCATTATTGCGGGCTAACGAACGTGCCCCAATCGTTAAAACAATTGAAAGCACTACTGGCATTGAATCAGGAATCGCAGCGACTGCCAACGCAATGGCACCAGAAATACTATTCATTAATCCAGTGACCGAAATTGTATTTGTATTAAGATACTCTTTAACCAAATCAAACGTGATTGCCACAACGACCACCCCTGCGGCTGCCACCATCAATCGTTTTGTTAATTGACTCACTGTTCGTTCAATTGGTGTTTTTTCTTGTTTAGTTTGCTGTAATAAGTCAGCAATTTTACCTAATTCAGTCTGCATCCCAGTGGCAGTCACCACTCCGATACCACTTCCATTAACTACTGTTGACCCAGAAAATCCCATGTTGGTTCGATCGCCCAGCTCGGTGTCCTCAGGTAAGGAATCACGTGTTTTCTCAACAGCCTCGGCTTCACCAGTTAAATGAGATTCATTCACTTGGAGTTCATTTACCGAAAGCCAGCGTAAATCAGCTTCGATGAAATCGCCCATTTTAACATCCACAATATCACCGGGAACTAGTTGATCAGCATCGATTTTTTGCCATGTTTCATCACGTAAAACATTTGATTGATGACGTGAGTCCGAACTCAAGGCATCTAGCGATTTTTTAGCCGTCGATTTTTGCCAGTAAGTCAGGCTGGAATTAACCAAAATTACAATTAAAATAACGAGCCCTTCGTAGATCGCCGACATGCCATGATCGAAATCATTTCTGACAAGAAAATCATAACTTGCACTAATTAATGTTAAAGCAATTGCAATCCATAAAATAATAATAATCGGTTCTGTCAAAGACTTTAAAAAAACTTTCCAGCCCGGTTCTTGTTGCTCATGTTGCATTTCATTTAGCCCATATTTTTTGAGCCTAGCATTAGCCACCTCAGTTGTTAAACCATCGTGGCGCGAAGTTTCTAGTTGTTCAAGTATGTCATGACGATGCTGTGAATACATTGCGGAGTCCTCCTTAAGAATGGCTACGTACAATCATAAATAAAAAATTATCATATTTAGAATTATCACAGAGAAGAGAACTAACCGTCAACTTAAACGCTGGCCCACAAATTTAAAAAGAACCAGATTGACATCCTTAATGGATGTCAATCTGGTTCTGCACATTTTAAAGTTCTTATTTACATTTACATAACCATCGATAGCAAAATGACCGACACAAGTCCAAACACCACAGAGAGTGCCATCGACCGTGTCCAGTAGGAAATAACAATGACAATTAATGAGGCTAAAATCAAATCAAGTTTTCCAGAAATCACAAACTTATAGGAATTTGAAATAAAGAGATCTTTGACCACAATTGCAGTAAACAAAGAGACCGGAACATATTTCATCCAGTTATTAAACCAATCTGGGATTTTCCGATTTGAAAAGAAAAGAATCGGTATGTATCGCGGACCAAGTGCGACAAAGAAACCTAAAATAACAATTAACAAATGGTCAGTTGTACTATAATTCATATCACAATCTCCTGAAGTAGTGCCAGTTCTTGCGGCCCGAACTGTGGCCACAAGAATGGTCATCGTCCGAAACATGCAAGATTCTTAGCGCCCTTGGCTAAGAATTTTCCTTTACTGTGAAGTAGTGCCAGTTCTTGCGGCCCGAACTGTGGGCCACAAGAATGGTCATCGTCCGAAACATGCAAGATTCTTAGCGCTCTTGGCTAAGAATTTTCCTTTACTGTGAAGTCATAAATCTATCCGAAACGTGTTTAAAAGAGCACTAACCTCCGTGTCGATGTCGATTGCACTAAGCCAAAAATCGGCAAGTACAAGTCGCAGCTTTCTCCGCTTAGCTACGTTTAACAAACGACCCACTAAGAACCGTGGATCATTTGTTAAACTAGGCTATGTTCAAAAGCTAAACGCTCTTTGAAACACTCTAAATATCGATATCTTCCTTATCCACCTCTGGTTGCCCCGATGGATCATGGATCTTATACAACAAATGACTGTTTGGCCAGCGTTTTTTTACATAGCCTTCGATCATGAAACCTAAGAAAGATGCAATCAAAGTTGAGATAACTAAACCTAATGTACTCTTGGTCAGCATCATAAAGACAGCCGACAATACTCCAGCAACTACTGAAATCAATAAAATAAGCCGGGTTTTAAGTTGCATCACAATCATATACAAGAACAATGCTGTTAATGCAAAGTTAACTACCGTTAGGTCAATTGAAACCGCACTTCCAATTAAACTACCAACGACATTTGCAATGGTCCACACTAACAATGACCAGTGCTCAACTTGCAGCGCATCTTTTGGTGTCCAATTACGATCCGTTACAAATTTCAAATAATTTATTGCGTAGTTTTCATCATTCATTGAAATTGCAAAGAAAAATAAAAAGCGATTATTTTGGCCCTTTAAATAGCCTGCCAAACTGGAACCCAACAAAGCATACCGTAACTCAAGGAAAAATAGCATTAACACAATGGTCAGGATCGGTGCGGTTGTGGTTAACATCTGAGCAATCATAAATTGCGCACCACCCGAAAATACGAAAATGGATACTAACCCGGTCAAGATCGTATTAAAACCAGAAGTATGTAAAAGAATGCCACAAGCTAGTCCAATTGGTATGTAACTCAAGCACAGCGGCCAGGCTTCTTTGAGCGTCACCCGCCATTGTGGTCCATTTTCAATCTGTTTCACAATTTGTTCCTCCATTACATCTTCAAAACTGGATCATAATTACTGAAAATACAAGAAAGCACTGCGAAGTAATTCTAACATTTTCAACCAATATTGAATAGTAACATTTTTCTGTTTTTCGCATAAATCATGAATAACCAGCCAAAATTAGTGAATGGCTTTCCCTAAAATCTTCAAGTCCATCAGTTTTCCCGCAAGTAAGGCCACGTTAGGTAATGTTCCCCAAGTTTTATACCCTAACTTTTCAAACAGTCCTAAACTGGGTAAATTGGCGCCAAAAATTAAACACACAATATTTTTGAGGCCTAATTTTGGAGCCGCCTGCTCAGCGTACTGGACCATTTTCGTACCCAATCCTAAATGTCTAAATCTCTGGTCAATATAAATACTGATTTCAGCTGTAATTCGATAAGCCTCGCGAGGATGATAAGGTGACAAGCTTACCCAGCCTGCTCGCTTACCATCCACAAAGGCCAACCAAATTGGATGCTCATCAGGTTTATGGGCATCAAACCATGGCTGCCGTTCAGCAACCGTCACAGGCGTTAACGTGGCAGTCACCGTATGTCCAGCAATCGTTTGATTATATACATTTACAATAAATGGCAGATCTTCTTGCGTAGCAATTTTAAACTCGATTTTTTTCATTGGTTTCCTCTATATTAAAATACACTTACAACTGAGCGCCACATCCGCACAAATATGTTTGCCTTCTCGACAGATTTCTTTGCGAGTACCTGTAACTTAGCATCCTCAGACTGTAAATAAGTGATCCTTTTCCCGTCAACTTTAGCGGTGGCAATTCCTATTTTCTGGTTCTTCGTTACTGGTGCTGTGAGTCCTTTTTTCGATTGTTTGCTTGTAAACCTAATTGATTGTTTTGACTGCTTGTTAGCCACCCAAATCGTTGTTGGCTGACTAATTCCTGCTTTTACCGTTGTCGTCTTTCCTTCTGGCACCTTGAACGATGTGGCCTTCTTTAGCTGAGCACCCTTTTTATAACGGATCGGTTTAAAGTTAGTATAGACTTCTTTCATAATCGTCTGAGTATTGGCAAACCGATCATCAGCTTTGTTACGCCCATTGGCATGCATTACAACCGTGATAATTCGGCTTCCATTTTTATTAACCGTTCCCGTAAAACAGTTGCCAGCCTTGTTCGAGGTTCCAGTTTTCAAACCATCCACATTATAATCTTTCATATAATAATCTTTGCCCGACAGCATTTCATTATGCGTCGTCATATCAATCGCATCATCGGTTCCCTTCGCAAACCAAGCATTGGTTTCCTTAGTTGTCTTTAAAACTTCAGGATAGTCGTTCACCAGTTTAGATGCCACCACGGCGACATCTTTCGCTGACATCTCATTTTCTGCCGATTTAGCGGTATTAGGATAGGCTTCCGTCCCAACCTCGCCTTCTGTTAACCCTGCCGCATTATAAATTTTGGCGTCTGTGATCCCCCATGCTTTCACTTGTGAGCGCATTTCATTAACAAATTTTTCGGAGGATCCCGCTTGGGTAACCCCTAAGGCAATCACCGCCGCATTAGCAGAATAAATTAACGATGCTTTATACAAATCACGAACTGTGTAGGTCCGCTTTGCATTTAAAACAACATTCGTTAACTCCTTGTTCCGACTAATCTTGGCCACATTATCACTGATATGAACTCGCTGATCCCACTTAAGTTTTCCTTCATGAATACTTTTTAAAATAATATAAATTGAAAGCATTTTTGACATCGAAGCAATCGGCAGCACTTTTGAACTATTTTTTGAATATAAAATCTGTCCCGTTTGTGCATCTACAGCGATGCCTGCTTTGGCTGAAATATTGACGTTTGCTGCTTGAGCCTGAACTGGTGCTAGTGCCATTGCGCTTAACATTAAAATCATACTAAAAATAATTGCGAGCTTTTGTTTCCACTTATTAAACATCAAAACGCCGCCTTTCATAACAAGAATATAACAAACTACGTGAGTTGCGCAAAACTTTTTTTAATTTCTGCAAACAAAAAAACGCAAACCAGTCGTTTCGGCCTGTTTAGGTCAACTTAAAACACTAGTTACGCCTACAACAGAAATCCAATCGCGAACTACTTTCCGTTTTGTTGTTTATTTGATTTAGTTTGTTTTAAAGGTAATTCAATAATAAAACTTGTTAACTTTTTGCTCGATTCCGCATGAATTTTTCCATGATGTAATTCCACAATACTTTGAGCAATTGCCAATCCCAATCCGGTTCCACCGGTTGCTTTGGACCTTGAAGATTCTACCCGATAAAAGCGCTCAAACAAATGACTGATTGATTTTTCTGGAATTTGTTCCCCGTCATTAGATACTTTGAAAATAACCTGGTCGCCTTTTTTTTCGGCTTCCAAATAAATGTGGCGGCCACCATTTGCGTACTTCAACGCATTGGTTATCAAATCATTGAATAATCGGCCCAGTTTTTCAGCATCCGCTTCAATTTTTAAGGATTTAGGTGTTGATTTAACTGAAATTTCAATTTGTTTTTTCTTGGCTTCCAACTCAAAACTAGCTGACAGCTGTTCCAACATTGATTCCACGGAAATCTCATTAAACGTCATTTTAGTTGTAGATTGACGGACCTTTGTATATTCAAACAAATCGTCTACCATAGATTTCATTTGTTCGGCTTTTAAAAATGCCGTATGTGTATATTTGAGCACATCATCTTTAGTTTTATACTGTTTGTTTTCAATCAATCCTAAATATCCAATAATCGAAGTCAGCGGCGTCCGCAAATCATGACTTACATTCGTGATCAATTCATCTTTCGACTGCTCAATTTTGCGTTCCTCATCCATCGATTCAATAACCGAATCTACCAACGCATTCACACTATCAACGACTCGCTGATGATCACCCTTCAAGGTAAACGGAATGCGATGATCAAAATGACCGTTCGCAATATAATGCAATTCACTAATGATATGCCGCAACTGCATTTGTTTAAACCGACGCATCAATCGCCAGTAGACCACCCAAATATCCACAAACATCATAAAGATGATGAAAAAATTTTGATAGCTCCACACCCGATAGTTATTAGGGCCAATCGTGATTGATTCTTTGATTTGAAAAATTCCCCGTTCCAATCCAGGATTTGAACGGATAAATTCATTTAGCAAAATTAAAAGCGACAAGTTCAAAAGGAGTAACAAAATAACTGTTACAAATCCTTCACCAAGTAATTCACTTTTTTCCCGTGCAGTTAATTTCAACATTTACTTTCTGTACCTCTCGTTTAGTGGGACTCAATCTTGTAACCCACGCCCCAAACGGTTTCGATTACCTTTTCACCGCCTGTAGCTTCTTCAATTTTATCACGTAAATGGCTCACATGGACCATCACGGTTTTGGCCGAAATAATACTTTCTTGTTGCCAAACCCGCTCAAAAATATCATCAGCTGAAAATACCCGATTAGGATGACTCGCCAATAAATATAAAATTCCAAATTCCAAAGCGGTTAGCTGAACAGACTTACCCGTTACAGTTTTTGCCTCATGGGAATCACTATTAATGGTTAAAGGGCCAATGTCTAAAACTTCAGGCTCGTCTTGCTTCATCTTATTTTGACTCCGACGAAGTAGTGACTTGACGCGGGCCATAACCTCCAACGGATTAAATGGTTTGGTTACATAATCATCTGCACCCGTTAGCAGGCCTTTGATTTTATCCATATCTTCTGTTTTAGCAGAAAGAATTAAAATTGGAATCTGGGAGTCACGTCGAACTTCACGCACAACCTCAATCCCACTCATTTCGGGCATCATCACATCCAGAATCATCAGCCCAATGTCTGAATCCGTATGTAACTTTGTGAGTGCCTCTTTTCCATTAAATGCAGAAACTGGTTCATAACCTTCATTTTTAATATAAATATCGAGGAGTTCAACGATTTCTTTATCATCATCAACGACTAAAATTTTCATTATTTGAAATCTCCTTATAAACTCAATTTTCTTTAGTGTAGCAAAAAAAACATCAACAAGGAATTATATCCGTCAATGTTTTAAGTAATGTTAAGAATACGCCTATAAGTTTTGTCTTTGTAATCCAAGATTTGAAAACTAAGTTGGCATCGTAACACCTTGAATAATGGTGTACACACCTATAACTGAAATTCCTAATGCCACCAAAACAAGAAACCAAATCAAGACCACTAGGCTAAAGAAACCTCTTCGCCTAATTGCTCGAATCAGGCTGATAAGGACATAAAGAGTAACCAAAGTCATGAAAACAATATAAAGGGTTATTTGCATGCTGGATTCTCCTTTTACTAAACAATTTAGTTCTGTTACTCAAAAATATTTTGCTGCACGCTATAAGGCTTCAAGAAAAAGTATATCATATTTGGCCAGCTCTAATGTCAAAGCACTTATGCTATAATAATCATTGGGAGGAGTTATTTATGGTAAAAAGATCTATGTTTGCGAGCATGTTGTTCATCGGAGCCATGCTTATCCTAAGTATATTAGGAATTCCAATCGATTTATTGACCCATCGGCCGATTCTAAACGGCTTAGTAACTAGTTTTTTCGAAGCTCCAAACCGATTTGCTTTCTTCGGTGTTGTTTTAATCACCATCGCTGGTTGCTGGCTTTTACTAACACTAGTCATTTGGTTTTCTCTGGCACTGAATAATCGGTTAACTAAATTTGATTACAGAAAATAATTTTGTCGAAGTCTCTGGTTAAGCTGATGGACTTCTTTTTTATTATATAAAAACCGCTATCGATTGGGATAACGGCCTTTTTGTTTTCTTAGGACGACTTCTTGAAGCAGCCTCAGGAATATAAAGATACCTAACCGTGAGATTACGATCCTACTAACAGCATTTTTATATTTCCGAGACTTAACGCTTCAATCCACTCACTACTTTAGGACAGCTCCTTGAAACAGACTTAGGGATATAAGCACGTCTAACCGCGGGATACAATCCCGCTACCGACGCCCTTATATCCCTAAGTCTAATCGTTTCAATCCACTCACTACTTTTTAGGACAGCTCGACAAGTCAAAAAGAGAATCGTAAGCATGACTCCCGCGGGATTGCGATCCCGCATCCGTCACGCTTACGATTCTCTTTTTTCCAACTTGTCTCACTCACTACTTTTTGTAATTCGGTGCCTCTTTTGTCGTTTGTACATCATGCGGATGGGACTCTATCAAGCCCGCATTCGTAATCTGGACAAATTGGGCATTTTCCGTCAAGGCCTCAATCGTTGGTGCACCCACATAGCCCATTCCAGAACGTAATCCACCAATCATCTGGAAAATAATGTCCTCAACCGAACCTTTATATTCCACACGGGCTTCAATCCCTTCAGGAACCAACTTGTTAGCTTCATTCACGCCACCTTGAAAATAGCGATCTGCAGAACCATTCGACATTGCACTCACACTGCCCATGCCGCGATAACTCTTATACTTTTTACCATTATCTTCAATAACTTTACCAGGTGTTTCATCTGTTCCTGATAACATACTTCCTAGCATTACGGCGTTTCCACCGGCAGCTAATGCCTTTACAATGTCACCGGAATACTTGATTCCACCATCTGCGATAATATGTTTACCGTACACACGGGCAACCGTAGCGGCATCATAAATCGCTGTAATTTGAGGAACGCCAACTCCGGCCACAACCCGCGTCGTACAAATTGATCCAGGACCAATGCCCACTTTAACGACATCAACTCCTGCATCAAACAACGCTTTCGTGCCTTCGCCAGTTGCAACATTTCCTGCAATCAGGGTTGCTTCTGGGAAATGAGTCCGAATCTCTGAAATCTTTCGCAAAACACCAGCTGAATGGCCATGAGCCGTATCAATCACAATCGCATCAGCGCCTGCATCCAATAAAGCTTTTGCCCGATCAAAAGTATCACTAGTAACACCAACTGCAGCAGCAACCAAAGGCCGGCCGTCTTCATCACTTGAAGCATGCGGATTCTTTTTAGGATCTGCTTTACCAGCTGCCTTAACTTCCAAGATCTGCGTTGCTTGATCTTCGATGGACATATTCTTATGAATAACACCCATGCCACCTTGTCGTGACATTGAAATGGCCATCGCTGATTCGGTCACTGTGTCCATCCCGGCACTAATAATCGGGATATTTAGCTTAATGTTATCTGCTAGTTGAACCGATAAATCAGTTTCATTTGGTAAAACATGACTTTCTGCCGGTATCAATAACACATCATCAAAAGTTAAACCTTTTTTCACAAACTTTGTATCCCAATTGGACATAATTAAATCCCTAACCTTTCTGACTGACTATTTTGCTTATATAAAATTTGTTTTTATCCTAAAAACCCACCGGTAAGATGGTAACGACGCTTGAACCACATGCGAACAAAGAAAAGGGCTACTGCCATTGCTAAGTAAACTTCATATGGTAACACAGGATTTACTGCTGCTGGTAATGATGAGAAGGCCATGTAGGCTACCATCCAAACCAAAATCATCCCTGTTGCCATTGCGATTGTTTTCCAAATCGAGCTGCGTTCTTTTGTCTTACTAGTTGGTTGCAATCGATCCGTTAAGAATGGTGCACATGCACCACCAATGAGTGAAATTGCCACCATAGCCGTAATTCCTGCTGGTCCAGGTTGCTCAGCAATCGATTTTGGCTGTGCAATCATCATAATTCCAAACATCAACGAGAAGATCATGAGAAAGACCATGCTGTTATCCAGAACTTTCATCCAATACTTTGTTTCTACTGGTGCCTTTTTTGGCCCCGCAATGATCCCTTTAACTCGGTCAGTGGGGGTACCATAAATTTGTTTAGCAGTTTCACCCTTCAGTTGACCCTCTAGTAAACGTGATTCGGTTTCTAAGAGAGCCTCATTTTTCTTTTCATCTGAAAGTTTACTTGTTTTAAGTTCCCTTTTAAGTCGGAACATAAAATCTTCGTTTCGTTTGGTGAATGTTTGTTTTGATTTGCCAGCAGGTTTCTTAGTAGGTTCTTGTTGCTTACCGGCATTGCGTTCCGTTGTCTTGTCTTCACTCATATGCGGTTTCTCTCCTCTGTCTACAATAGTTATACGTTGAACCGGAATTCGATAATATCTCCATCTTGAACAACGTATTCTTTACCTTCTGAACGTAGTTTGCCGGCCTCACGAACTGCCTGCATACTACCTTTTTCATCCAAATCAGCGAACGAAACTGTTTCTGCTCGGATAAATCCGCGCTCAAAGTCAGAATGAATAATTCCAGCACATTGAGGGGCCGTCATACCCTTTTTAAACGTCCATGCGCGGGTTTCAGGACCACCAGCTGTGAAGAATGTTTCCAAGCCTAACAATTTGTATGAAGAACGAATTAGACGGTTTAAACCAGGTTCTTCGATTCCTTCAGCCTCTAAGAAGTCTTTCTTATCAGCATCTTCAAGTTCGGCAATTTCTTCTTCAGTTTCAGCAGAAATTCCTAAAACCTCAGCGTTGGGATCGTCTTTAGCAATAAAGTCCTTAATTGTCTTGTAATACTTTGAATTTTCAGGATCGGCCATATCATCTTCAGCAATGTTTGCAACATATAAAACCGGCTTTGAAGTTAATAAGAATAAACTACGCACAATCTTTAATTCATCTTTATCGAAATCAATTGAACGAACCGCTTTACCGCTTTCCAAAACAGGTTGGATTTTTTCAAGAACAGCCAACTCAGCCAAGGCATCCTTATCGCGGCCCTTAGCAGCCCGTTGCACTTTTCCAAGTCGCTTGTTAACAGCATCCAAATCAGCAATACTTAACTCAAGGTTAATTGTTTGAATGTCTTCAATTGGATCCACTTTTCCAGAAACCGTTGTGATTTCGTCATCATCAAATGCCCGCACAACGTGCACAATCGCATCGACCTGACGAATATTTTCCAAAAATTTATTTCCTAAGCCCTCACCCTTGCTGGCACCTTTAACAATTCCGGCAATATCAGTAAATTCAAAGGTGGTTGGCACAATCTTTTTAGCTGGCACAACTTCTTGAATCCGATCCAAGCGGGCATCGGGAACTTCAACCATTCCGACGTTTGGATCAATGGTCGCAAATGGATAGTTGGCCATTTCGGCTCCTGCTTTGGTAATTGCATTAAACAAAGTTGACTTTCCAACGTTTGGTAAACCAACAATTCCTGCTGTTAATGACATTTTTCACACGCTTTCTTTTTAATAATTTTTATTTAAGTGTATATAGTAATATAGTAACAAAAAAGCGCGTTCAAGGACAGAGGCAACTCCTTTAGATTAGTAAAAATTGGGACCTATTTTCGGATTATTAAGCCTTTTTTCGTTAATTTGAAAAAAAGTAAATTAAAAAAGTTTCACATCACACACTTGCTGTGATTGCAAAACTTCTTTAGCTTAGAAACCTAATCTTCTGCTTTTTTCAAAACCTTTTTTAACTTTCGTTCAAAGTCCCGACGAGAAAGCATGACAATATGGCCACAATTCATGCACTTGATTTTAATATCCATTCCCATCCGGATAACTTTCCATTCATTAGCCTGACAAGCATGCGGTTTTTTCATTTCGACGATATCGTTTAGATCATACATTTTCTTAACTCCTCTTAATCCAATGAAATGTTCAACAGATTTAAAATTCGATTTAGGTCGTCATTCGAAACATAATTAATTTCGATCTTTCCACCTTTATTCTTTTGATCAATAACTGCCTTGGTTCCAAACTTTTCTTGTAGTTGTTCTTCGATCTCACGCACATACGGCGATTCCTTGTGCGTATTAGTCAACGCTTTTTTCTTTGATACTTGTTGTTCATTCAGTCGATTAACCAAGTTTTCCAATTGGCGAACGGTCAAATGTTCAGAAACAACCCGTTTGGCCAGTGGGATTAGTTTATGCCGATCCTTCAAAGCAAGCAAGGTTCGTGCCTGACCCATTGACAAATCACCGGCCTGCAACATATCCTTGATAGTTTTCGGTAATCGTAACAAGCGTAAATAGTTTGCAATGTACGGACGACTTTTACCCAATTTTTCTGAAACCTGAGCCTGCGTAAAATTCAACTTGGCCATCAAAGAATCATAAGCTTGGGCCTCTTCTAATGGTGTAAGATCCTCACGCTGTAAATTTTCAATCACAGCTGCTTCCATCGTTTCGGCATCATTCAACTGACTAATTAAGGCTGGAATTGTATGTAAACCGGCCATTTTAGCCGCGCGATAACGGCGTTCTCCAGCGATCAGTTCATACTGATTAGCTTTTGAAACTGGTTGCCGCACAATGATTGGTTGAAAAACTCCGGACGCTTGAATAGAATTTGCGAGCTCCCGCAATGCTTTAGAATCAAAGCTATGGCGCGGTTGATAAGGATTGGGACGAATATCGTCGAGGTTGATTTCCACAACCTGTTTACTATCCTCATCTCGCAAAAGTTTTTCAGCGCCCATTGTGGACTTAGCTTTACTTGTCATGCTTGGTAACTTCTTTCTTCTGGCTGGCAATGGGTTCGCGATTTGGTGTCCCAGGCTTACGTGGATACTTGTTTGGGGTTTTTCGAATCTTTTCAATCCAAACCAAATGTCGCTCATCACCTGAAACGGGTAATTCTAAGTGCTCATCTTTAGTTAGTTTTCCACCCAAAATTTGGATAGCTTTCCCGGCATCTGCAAGCTCGTCTTCCGTATGACTCGCCTTCAAGGCCAACATCTGGCCACCAATTTTGACCACTGGTAAACAAAGCTCGGATAAAACGGACAAACGGGCAACTGCGCGGGCCGTCACAAGATCAAAGGACTCCCGGTGTCCTAGTTTAGGAGCGGCAAAAGTTTCTGCCCGATCGTGACAGAGCGTGACATTTGTTAAGTGTAACTTTTCCACTAACTCCTTTAGAAAAGTAATTCGCTTGTTCAAAGAATCCACGATGGTCACATGTAATTCTGGAAAAACAATTTTTAATGGAATTGAGGGAAATCCCGCTCCCGCACCAATATCACAAATCGTGATTGGTTGCTTAAATAATTCAGAATTTTGAACTCCTGGTAGTAGCGAATCATAAAAATGCTTCAAATAAACGTCCTCAAGACTCGTAATTGCCGTCAAATTCACATGTTCATTAACTTCTACCAAATATTTATAATATGTATGAAATTGCTGCATTTGCGTCTCAGATAAATTAATACCCTTCGTCGCAAGTGTCTGTTGAAACTCTTCTGGGTTCATCTTGCTCCTCCATTGTGAAACATTAAGTGTTCCACACCATTATAAACAAAAAAAGGAGATGGAACAAGGCGAGAATTCACTATTTAAATCAGGTTAAGACAATTTTTTGACACACAAAAATTATATCGACTACTTTTGGTTTGTTCAATCATTTATTAACTTAATTTTATCCATTCTATTAATTAAAAGCAGGCGTTATCGACTACACTACTAGCCGGTAACGCCTGTTTCTTAAATTTCGCTTATTTAAAATATTTACGAATCACATGGCTTGATTCCTTAATCTTTGCCGCGTTTTCATTAAAATTCATTGTAAGATATGAATAATAGAGCAGATCAACTACATACAGTTGCGCCATCAGGGAGGTAGTGGCAGCCGTTCTGAGTTTCTCATTTTCTTCACTATCATCATGAACCAAAACAATGTCACTTTTTTTTGCCAATGAGCTCTTTCGGCTATGCGTAATGGTAATAACTGGTATTCCATGCTCATGAGCAATATCTGCTAACTTCTGGCTTTCAACAGTCTCTCCAGTATTTGAAATAAGAATCAACACCGTTTCAGGTTTTGCAATCCCTGTCGCAATCAAATGCGTGTCCATTGTTTGCACAACCGGTTTGCCAACCCGGATAAACTTTTGCTGAAGATCTGCAGCTACAATACTAGAGGCACCCAGCCCATACGTATACACATCATCGGCCTGATCAATTAGTTTTGCCGCCCTATGAACAGCATCATCATCTAAAGTAATATTGGTTTGTTCAATCGTATGTCCAATTCTAAATTCCATTTTTTGTTTAACAACATCCAAAGGGTCCTTGGGATCTACTTCCATATATAAGCTGTCATCAACTTTAGTTTCAGCTGAAAGTTGAATCTTTACCCCAGGAAACCCATCAGCACTCAATAGCTTTGCTAATCTAACAACGGTCGCTGCACTAACACCCACCTTGTCGGCTAAAGTATCTGCATTCATACTAATCACTTGTTGAGGATTGTCCAGAATAAACTGAGCCACTTTGCGCTCTGACTTAGAAAATGATGCAATTTGTTTGTGAATAGAGAATAGGATACTTTTCATACGATTTGCCTACCTTACTAGCTGACTGGATTGGTATTCATAACAACTGTTGCTTTTTCAACACTTGTTTCATCAGAATGTTTATCAATTGTAAACTCCTGACTATTTGTAATAATTGCTAAAGTAACTGTATCATACCCAGCTTTTGCAACTGCTGTCCAGTCTACTTTTCCAACAATTTGTCCACGCGTAACCACATCTCCCGGTTTAACAGTCAAATCAAAGTATTTTCCCTTCAAATTGACTGTATCAATTCCAATATGAACTAAGACTTCTTCACCAGCGTCACTTGTGTATCCAATGGCATGACTAGTATCTGCAACAAACATTACCTTACCGTTTACTGGTGAAAAAACAGGTGAATCATTATTTGGTTTAATAGCAATACTTTTTCCCATTGTTTCTTGAGCCATAATTGGATCACTCACTTCATTTACGGGGATCTGTTGTCCATCAACTGGTGCTGTTACTGTATCTGCTGCTTTTGTTACAACTTGTTTTTCAACTGCTTCTGTTGTTTCTGTTTCATTTGTGTCAGAACTAGTTTCTGGTACAGTTGCACCGTCATCAGTGGCTGCATCTGGATTCATTGCTTCTTTTGGAACTCCAAAGAAGAATGTAGCAACGAAACCACCAACATACGCCGACAATAAACCAGCAACATACCCTAACCAATGACCATTATTAATTAATGGAATTAGCGCAACTCCTGAAGGTCCAATTGCAATTGCACCAATATTTCCTAATCCACCAATCACAGCACCGCCAATTCCGCCACCAATACAAGCGGTAATAAAAGGCTTCCCAAGTGGCAAAGTTACACCATAAATTAAGGGCTCACCAATTCCAAGGATTCCAACTGGTAAAGCACCTTGATCATATTGGTTAGTTTATGATTACGACGACAACGAACCCAAAGTGCAATTGCTGCACCAACCTGACCGCCACCGGCCATTGCTAAAATTGGTAGCAGTGGTGTCATTCCAGTTTTGTCAATCATTTCAATATGAATCGGTGTCAAAATCTGATGCAATCCAAACATAACCATTGGTAAAAACATTGCACCCAATACAAACCCTGAGAACGCACCACCAACATGCAATATCCATTCGATCGCACCAACCAAGCCAGATGAAACTACACCAGCTACTGGCATAACAAGGAAGATCGTGAATATTCCGACTATAAATAGTGAAACTGTTGGAGTCACAATAATATCAATTGAATCCGGAACCCACTGATGCAATTTCTTTTCAACAATTGATAATACCCAAACTGCAAAGATAACACCAATAATACCACCTTGACCAGCTGTTAAAGGTTGTCCATTAAAAATATTGTGCAAAGGAGCAGTCGGTAGTACACCTGGTAGTAATGTTGCAGCTCCAATAATTCCACCTAGACCGGGTGTTGCACCAAACTCCGTGGCACTATTAATACCTACATAAATGGCCAAATAGCTGAACATCCCATTTTGAATGACCTTCATAATCATGATAAAGTCATTCCAGTTCTTGCCAATATCACCAGCAACCATCATATTAGAAAGAACAGCGGCCACACCACCGATTAATCCTGCACCAACGAATGCTGGAATTAATGGAATAAAAATATTTGAAATTGACTTCAAGATTTTTTTAATCGGTGTCTGCTTTTGTTTAGATTTTTGTTCTGCTTTAACTTTAGCAGCTTTGGCTTCAACCATTTCTTTATCCGTTAAATGACCGTTTTCACCAGCAGCATCATTAGGAAATGGATCACCCAATTTAACGCCAACTTGATCAACCATAACTTGAGCCACTTTGTTCACTGTCCCAGGTCCTACAACGACTTGCAGTGTATCATCATCTACCACACCAAGCACACCATCAATATTCTTCAAGCCTTCCATATCGACCTTATCCATATCAATAATGGTCATTCTGACCCGTGTCATACAATGAATTAGTTTTGCAACATTACTTGGTCCGCCAACATTTTTGTATATTTCATTTGCAATCCGTGTAACTTTTTCGTCTGCCATTAGTCTTTACCTCCTTTAATTGTGCCTCGTATTGTGCCTCGTACAAATCCGTTTGCATTTTTCAAACGAATTTCAGCTTCATTTTTATCTAGATTTGTTAAAATCATGACGATTGCTAATTTTACATTCTTATCAGCAGCTACAAAGGCATCACCAGCGGCTTCATAATCACACTCCGTTGCTTGCATAATAATCCGTTTAGAACGTTCAACTAGCTTTGCATTTGTCGGTTTCACATCAACCATCAAATTTTTATAAACTTTACCAATTCCCACCATTGAAACTGTGGAAAGCATGTTTAAAACCATTTTTTGAGCCGTTCCAGACTTTAAACGTGTTGAACCTGTTAAAACTTCTGGACCAACTGGAACTTCGATGGCAATTTCGGCATGATTACTAATTTCAGCATGATTATTACAAGCCAAGCTAATCCGAGATGCACCAATTTTTTTTGCATAATCCAATCCACCAATAACATAAGGCGTTCTGCCACTAGCAGCAATTCCAACTACTGTGTCCTTATCGGATAAATGATGGGCTTTTAAATCATTTTCCCCTAATTCCACAGAATCTTCAGCACCTTCTACAGCTACTGTCATTGCTTGTTCACCACCAGCAATCAAGCCCTGAACCATTTCAGGATCTGTTCCAAATGTTGGTACACATTCCGCAGCATCTAAGACACCCAAACGGCCACTGGTCCCTGCACCAATATAAAATAATCTCCCACCAGCTTGAAAACTGTCCACGATTTTTTTTACGGCTAATGCAACTTCTGGCAAGGCCTTTTTTATACTGACTGGTACTGTTTGATCCTCGGCGTTCATTAATTCTAAAACTTTACTAGTTGATAGTTCATCCAGATTCATTGTCTTTTCATTTCGCGTTTCTGTAGTTAACTTACTTAAGTCCATCATTGTGAATCCTCCTCATATGGTATGAATTTAATTGCGGTATTTTCTCCTATTAAGGGTAACAAGACAATGTCAGTTTGATTAACTTGTCCAATCACATTTACCTTTTTGCTAGCTTCAAGTGCCCTTTTACAAATTTGAATCTCGCCTTCATACCTACCATAATTTAAATTATCAATTGTAATTGTCCCAATTTTCCTTACATTCATTTGTTCTGGTCGTATATTTACGCTGGTTTTTTGATTTTGTTGCCGCGACTCAACTAAACGCACAACATCTCGTGCCACTTCTGGACGATTATGCCAAACTTGATCAAAAATTTGGGGATAAGTTGTTTTAATTCGAAGTCGAATTTCGTTATGTTGGTAAAAAGACTCAAATTGTTTCATAAGTTGATTAGATATCTGTGGATCACCTACAAAAACCTTGTCAACCTCAAAATTTTTATCCAATTCATTAGTTGCTACTAACGGGTTCATATTTCGTTGTACTTCTAAAGTTGGCAAGCCTCTATAAACTGGTCCTCGAAAATTAGTATCTCCAGAAACAAACGCCATAACAGAAAAATGTTGTTCTTTTAACCAAGCATTCTTTTTAGCAAACCAAGCAGCATCCAATCCTGTTTCCGGACGGGGATAATAGTTATGCCATGCCTCCATGTGATCAAAATTAGCATTTTGAACAGTTAACTCATGCACATCAGATTCACTTATGGTGCTTGCATTTAAGGCTATGGCTAATTGATGACTTAAAATAGCAATTTCTGAATTTGTAAATCCATCATCTAATCGCAGAGCCGAAATTCCAAATTGAGTTAACTTCCCCGCATCATTCACTGAGCATCCTAAATTTTTTAATCCTTGATAATCAATATCAACGGTCAGCTCTAAGTTTTGATTTGCACAGATTTCTCCAAGTGATTTCAGCCGTTCAACGTATTTAGAATCATCATCCTCAGGAATGTGCACCGAAGTAAAAACTCCAGTAAAACCGTTTTGACTCATATTCTTGATATAATTCTCAGTTCGGCCATCAATTTCAGTGTCTAGATAAATTGAGAAACCTAACATAATATTCCTCCCATCTTTTGTTACCGTTTTCATTTACAAATACAGTATACATTTTATGAATATAAATTTCAATGTTTAATTATATTTCGCTTGTATTTATGAAATATTATTTCTTTTACGACAATAAAAAAGACTAAATTATATGGTTAGCTATAATCTAGTCTCATGAATTTATTTTCCAGTCACTTGCTCCACTCGAAACGCCACAATCTCGCGAATAAGCTTAACTGGTAACGGTCGGTCGTAAGGGATTTGAATCGCACCCTTAGAGGTGTGAAACTCTTTTAATTGGTCCGCAAATGCTACAATTGGATCCGCCGTAGGATAAAAACCCAACTGATTTTTTCCAGCATCAAAGTAGACCAACACTTTACCATTCTGTTTAATGGCCGGCATATTATAAGATATTGTTTCTTCGGCTTCTGGAGCTGCATCTGCCAACAATTCCTGCATGATTTTGACGACGTTTTTTTGCATTTGGGGTAAATCTGCCATGTACTCACTTACAGTTGCATATTTTTTCATTCCACTATTCCTTTCGCTGACTAGCTGTGAAGGTCGGCATCAAAATCTCATCAATAATTTCTCTTACGCCTGCTTCTGTTAAAAAACCGGTTGACAAAATCTCATCCAGATACATCAGAATAGGGAGGTTAATAACTCGGTCACTTAACTTCGATAGATCAACTTCACCACGCTGTTCGGCATGCTTTAAAATGGTTAAGATTCGTTTTCTAAAACCACCATCAGAAGTAAGTAACGTATCAAATAAGTTTCCAATATTACCGCCAACCTGATCAGCGACTATTCCGCGGATCGCCTCTTCTCCCAAAACTTTAAAGCCAGCGATTGGAGCACTTAATAAATTAAAAAGATCATCCCGCAATGATCCCGTATCCGTAACCTCAAAATGGATGTCCGGACCAAACTTTCTAAACGCCATGAGAAGGATAATTGCTTTTTTAGGCCAGCGCCGGTACAACACCGTTTTCGTTGTTTGCGCCCGTGCCGCGATGCCTTCCATCGTTAATTTGTCGTACCCTTTTTCTTGAAACTCTTCCCAAGCCGCGGTTAATAAAGCATCTTCCAGTTCTTTTCCACGGCGACGGGCAGATTTTTTTGCTTCTGTCAATTTTTTCACCTGATTTGCTTGCTTTTATTTTAGTTCTATTATATCATTCTTAATTGTAGATACGCGCGTATCTTATTATAAAATTTTCGCTATTACTAAACTTGAAAAATAAAGAAGGAATCATTATGCAGTCTCAAATCACAACTTCCAAAAAGAGTTCCATTATCGTCACTTGTGCGCTACTAGTTATCGGTGCACTTGCCCCCATGTTAGATTCAACAATGGCCAATATCGCCGTTAATTCGATCACGCAAAGTTTGAACACCAACGTAGATAACGTTCAGTGGGTTGTGACGATTTACGTTCTGGCCATAGGCATTGTTGTGCCAATTGCAGGCTGGGCCATCGATTGGATCACAGGTAAGCAACTTTATATATGGGCACTAGTTGGTTTTCTTGCTGGTTCCATCTTTTCCGGAATGGCAACCAACATTACGATGTTAATCATTGGTAGAATTATTCAAGGTGCGGCAGCGGGCATTATCATCCCTACCATTTCCACCTTAGTTGTCCGTGCCGCCAATGGTAAAAATTTAGGCTATCTCATGTCAGTCGTCGGGCTACCCATGGTTTTGATGCCCATTCTTGGCCCCACAATTGGTGGCTTCATTATTGATAAACTAAGTTGGCACTGGATTTTTTACATTAACATCCCCATCGTGCTTATCTCACTGGTTGTCCTAGCACTTTGGCTACCCAAATTCACCCCTAATCGGCAAGGCAAACGTTTAGACATCCCGAGCATCTTTTTGTTTACTGGTCTCTTCACTGGTTTCATTCTGCGCATCACAAAATTTAGTCATACTACTAATCTGTGGCAAAATGCCGTTCTTTGGCCGCTAGGGATTGGTCTCGCCTGCTTAATCAGTTACGTCATTTATGCGCTGATTTTTCCAAAACGGGCGCTCGTGAGTTTAACCTTATTTAAATCACAGAGCTTTTCGGCTGCCTCAATTCTTCTTTTGATGTCTGGGATCACGCTAAACGGCGCCATGTTCTTATTACCACTCTATTTTCAGAACATCAGAGGATTAAGTGTTATCTGGGCCGGTATTTACTTGATTCCCCAAGGGATTGGCATGTTGCTGACCCGAACTCAAGTGGGCAAAATTACGGATCAAATTGGCGCTCGTTGGGTAGTGATTGTTGGCATTTTAATCGCCACTTTGAGCACCTTACCGTTTGTATTTGCGGATGCCAACACCAACAAATGGTTACTTTTGGGTTGTTTGCTGATTCGCGGTACCGGCGTTGGTGCCTTTACAATCCCCATCATGTCGGACTCATACACTGGCTTGAAACCCAACCAGATTCCCGAAGCTACCAGCGCCACCCGCATGTTTCAAAATATCGGTAGTGCGTTTGGAACGGCCATTCTAGCAACTGTGATGACCCACGCCATGACTGGTAACACGCCAACCATTAGTAATATATCAGCCAGTTACAACGTCGCGTTTCTGTGGTCCATTATCATTACTTTAGTGGCCTTGATTCCAGCTTGGTTCTTGAGTGTCAAACATCCACAAAAATCATAAAAATAGTCGCTTAAACCATCGAATTTCTTCGAAAGGTTTAAGCGACTATTTTTTAAGCAGCCTTACTAGTCCCATTCACATAATTCAATTTAACACCTTTTTGAACATTAAAAATATAAACATTGTAATGAATTCTGTTGGAACCAATGGACTGTGCCCGCATTTCTACACCGTTTGCCAACAAATCCGAGCTCTTATAAATCGGTTTGACTTCATAACGCACGTAGCGGTGTGAACTACCACGTAGATACTTGGCCGTCTCATTTTCATACTTTGTCATTTGTGGATCATTTAAGGATCGTGTTCCAGTAATCAAATTCTGCCAATTATTATTTTGGCCTGTCAATTGATAACCAATTAAGTGGCACCGATTATATAACCATCCCGACCTGATTTTTTTATTATGCCAACCAGTTGGATCCACGTACAGCGCTTGGCGTTTACCTTTAGGCATTAATCGTTTATTCAACATGGCATTAGCATCGGTTGCGCGATTCTCACCATCCAGATTACTGTATTTTTGCCAAGCACCCTTTCTGGTGGACAAAGTTGCCTTTGAAAAACTAGGCCGATCTTTATTTACAATAACCGTTTGTGTCCCATGATACTTGAGGGTACTCAATTTAGAAGTGCTAGCCGCTTTTGCTTTTTTCGCCGGCACTTTTTTAATGACTTTGTGAACAGCTTTTTTCTTAGTTACCTTTTTCTTTTTCGCAACGCCTTTCCTCTTATGGACAACCCGTTTCTTAACAACGCGCTTCTTAGCTTTTTTCTTTGGCGCCTTTTCCGTTGCCGACAACGTTAAGCCCCGTCTTTTAGCGGTTGTTAAACTAACTCGATAAACTTTTTTGGCTCGGTTTAAGCCTCGGTCATGCCGTTTGTAAAAATAATGCTTACCCGTTTTCGTCACATAAACGTAACTTGCTGCCTGGGCCGTTTGGCTCCTGCTAGGTAATTGCTGAACGTTAAACGCTAACGTAAACGTCGCAATCACCAAAATAACTAATCTTGAAACTTTTTTCACGCTACTCCCCTACTTTCTACCACCGTGAATGGTAAATAAAAAAATATTTGGCTACTTTTTGCGTAGTAATAACCCTTTTCATGGTACCGCTATTTTGCAAAAAACAAAACATTGTTATATTGACTACCTAGTCATTAGAGGATATACTCTGTTTATCAATTAACCAAAGCTGTTTGTTCAAGTCGATAACAGCAACTAATTGCTTAAAAATAAGGGAGGTCAGCATGATGGCTGATACAATTCTTTCAGTTAAACACTTACAAAAAAAATTCGGTAAATTTGCCGCACTTAAAGATGTGACGTTTGATGTGCATTCCGGTGAAGTTTTTGGATTTATTGGACCAAACGGGGCGGGTAAATCCACGACCATTCGCACTCTTCTGGGCATTTTGCGAGCATCAGGAGGTTCCGCAACCATCTTTGGCAAAGACGTTTGGAAAGACTCTGTCCGCATTCACGAACATTTAGCCTACGTTCCCGGCGATGTTTATTTATGGCCCAATTTAACTGGTGGTGAAATCATTGATCTTTTCCTTAAATTAAATCATCAAAGGCACACCAGTCGTACGAATGACTTGATCAAACAGTTTGAATTAGATCCTGGCAAAAAAGCGCGCACCTATTCAAAAGGGAATCGGCAAAAAGTCGCCTTAATTGCGGCCTTTTCAACCGATGCTGATCTGTATATTTTTGATGAACCCACTTCTGGGTTAGATCCTTTAAATGAAGAAATCTTTCAAAAAAATGTCCTGGCACTTAAATTGCAAGGAAAGAGTATTCTTTTGTCCAGCCACATTTTATCGGAAGTAGAACGCATGTGTGATCGCATTGGCATCATTCGCGAGGGCCAGATCATTGAAACTGGAACGCTCACTGAGATGCGGCATTTAACTCGCACACTCATCACCGTTCAAACTCGGCAAGCTTTGCCTGATCTCTCGGCAACCCAAGATGTGCACAACTTCAAGCGCTCCGACAATACACCAAATAAGGCTAGTTTCAGCGTTGACTCCGATAAAATGGACAAGGTCATGCAAACTCTTGCATCCCTAGAAATCATCGGTTTACAAAGTACCCCACCAACCTTGGAAGATCTCTTCTTGCGCTACTATCAAAAAGGTAAACAAGGAGATGGCGAAAATGAAGCATGACGCGTATCAACAAAGTGGGTTTTTGACCCGTTTCAACTTGCGCCGAGATTGGTTGGTCATTTTAATCTGGGCCCTCATCCTGGGTGGGCTAATGGCAGCCGTGGCGTTTAAATTTAATGATCTTTATGGTTCCAGAAGCTCAATTGCCGCCATCGTCACCACTCTCAAAATGCCAGCGATGGTCTCAATGTTCGGGACGTTTGTGGCCCGAGCTCCTTACACAACCGCAGACATTTTTGCGAGTGAAATGATGGTCTTCATGGCCCTCTTTATGGCCGTTATGAACATCTACTTCGCCGTCCGCAATACTCGCGGTGAAGAAAGCAACGGGATGTTAGAATTAATTCGTTCGCATGCGGTTGGTAAACAAAGTCCCCTGTTGGCCGCGACCTTGGAACTCTTTTTAATTAACGTTTTAATGGGACTGTGCTATTTCGGCGGTCTACAAGTTTCTGGCATGCACGGAATGTCGACCATGGGAAACCTTCTGATTGGCATCGGGCTGGCCGCAATTGGGTTCATGTTTGGAAGTGCTGCCCTCTTGATGGCCCAGGTTAGCGATAACCCGCGGGGCGCCACCATGTTAAGTTATTTATTTTTAGGCGTTACCTACCTTGTGCGAATGCTGACCGATGTCCAAAATCCTGATTTCACTTGGTGGTCACCATTTGGTTGGATAGAAAAATTATCGATTTACCATAAAAATAATTGGTTACCAGTTTTTCTCATGCTGGGGCTAACTATTGTTTTACTTCTCTTAACCTTTTATGCCAGCCGTCATCGTGATGTGGGAGCTGGGTTACTTGCGACCCGTGGTGGCCGAAAACGTGCCTCCGTCTTTCTAACTGGACCTTTCAGCTTGGTTATGCGGCTCGATCGCTTAAGCTTAATTGTTTGGGTCATTGGCTTAGTGGTTCTCGGAATTTCTTATGGCTCAATTTTTGGCACGGTTGGTGATATTATGAAAACTAATCCGCTAATGGGCAAACTAATGGGCGCCACCGCCGTTGATGCAGCCAATCGGCTTGTTGTTTTGAAGTTTGCAGCGTTACTAATGGTCGTCTTTGCTGTGTTGGTCACCGTGCCCAGTGTGCAAACCCTCCTTCGAATTAACGGGGATGAACGTAAAGGCTGGCTGGAACAAATTCACGCCAAAGCCATTTCTCGCGGTCATATTTTTGGCAGTTATGTCGCGGTTTCGTTACTTATCGGCACCCTTTCCATGTTTGCGGCGGTCTTCGGACTTTGGCTTGCCAATAATTCCGTGATGACCAATCCGCTTTCGTTTGAGCGCCTGTTTCGCGGATTTATTGGCTACCTTCCCGCTATTTATGTGACTCTCGGCATTAGTGCTTTGATCATTGGATGGCTACCACGCCTGCAAACCATCATTTGGGCAATTCCCGTTTATGGCTTAATCAGTCTTTATTTTGGTAACTTACTCAATCTCCCAAACTGGGCCGAAAAATTAACGCCTTACGGATGGATCAACCAAGTCCCCGTTAGCAACGTCAATTGGACGCAATTTGGACTCTTGATGGCCTTGAGTATTATACTTATTGTCATTGGGTTTCTCGGTTATCAGCGGCGCGACTTGATTGAAAACTAATCAACAGATTTATAATTGACTAAAATAGAGGAGGTCTAGCCAACGTGACCGAAAAAAAGAATCGAATTCCGATGGATCCTGCTAAAGTGAAACGAATTTTACATGCTTCCCTAGCCGTTTTTAGTGCTCACAGTTACCGAGGTGCCAAAACGGACGAAATCGCCGAACAGGCAGAAGTTTCAAAGGGGATCATTTTCCGTTACTACGGTGATAAAGCTCATTTATACATTGCAACCTTAAAATTTGCGACCGATAATCTGACCCAGGTCGTGGATTACAGTGTTTGGCAAGATGCCCGCAGTTTGGATGAAATGATTGTGAATGCCACCAAGTATAAAATCCAATTACAGTTACAATTTCCGAATGAGTTTAAACTTCTTTTGGATGCCTATGCTGGGTTGGGTGATGCACCAGCCAAACTAAAACACAAAGTGACCGAGTTTTACGCAAATCAAACGAATGACAACATTGGCAATCTGATTGATCCAATTTTAGATCGGTTAGCGATTCGTGATGATGTTGATAAAGCCACGATTCAACGGCTCATGGTCGGCATGATGGATCAGGTTGCTGCTGAGACGAAAACATTTATGCAGGACAATCCAGAAGCCGATCTCACAGATTTTGATAAAATCATCACTCACGTGCGTCAATATATCGATATCTTGGAACACGGCTTTTTAAAAAAATCATAAGCCAATATGAAAGAACAGATCCTATTTTATTGGAATAAGGATCTGCTCTTTTTGTATACTTATATTTTCAAATTATATTAGAATCTGCCGTTTCGAAACTTCAAAATTTTAAGCAAAACCCTTTATTTATACTAAAAAAATAGTATAATTTATGTAGTGAAAATAAAAGCTTGCTTACTTTACAGTAGTTTGTTTGAAGCTTAAATTATCGATATTGAACTTTTTTAATAATAGTTGTTATCTGGTGATATCATTATGCCCAGGATTGTAACTAAAAGCGTTACAAAAATACTAATAGGCGTCAAAAATTGCGTTTTTTATCTTTTTTTGTGGTATTATTTTAGGTGCGTCCTTACGAATATTAATAGTACATATTTAAAAAGAATTAGTAACTTGGAGGAAAAAAACTATGTTTTACTATGATTATGATCAATTGAATTTTGCACACCATAAACTAGACTCAAAAAAAGCTAACTATTTACTTCGGTTTTCTTTTTTGGAATACAGCTTAATTTTTAATTTTGAAAAACGTGAGTCGTCACGTGCCAAACGTGAACTGGCATCTTTCTTTGAGAACCATGCCGATCTTATTAAAGAAGCGTCTCATGAGGAACTACACCGCAGCTTAATCAATGTTGTGAGTGATTTTACAATGACTGGATTGGCAAACCATTTCAATGCAACAAACTTCGTTCAATTACGTGAAACTTACTTTGATTGGCTAACACCAGAAAAGCCTGAGAATCCTGAAGATTTCCAGAAAACATTGGAATTAATTTGTAAAGATTTCTACAATTTACAGACGCCTGAAGATGAAATTACCGCTACGGATACTGTTCCTAAGCAAGTTTATCAAATTACCTATTATGTAAATATGCATTTGTATGACAAAATGCAGCCAATTCGCATTGCTGATTATTTGAATCTTTCTTACCAATACGTTTCTCGTTTGTTCACCCACACGATGGGATTGTCGATTCAAAGTTACATCGATAAACAGCGCGTTGACGAGTCCAAAAAATTGCTTCTCCATACTGACTTACCATTAAGTGAAATTGCCCGGATGCTAAATTATTACGATTCCAGTAACTACATCAAGCATTTTAAAAAGTTCTCAGAAACAACCCCTAAACAATATCGTTTGCAGAACAAGCGCGAGCGTTTCCGCTTGAAACAAGAAGCGTTAGAAAAAGCAAATCAGCAATACTAATCCATTCAATATATTTAAACATGCTAAACGCAAAGAAAGACCGATAAAACACTATTAAGTGATTTATCGGTCTTTTTATATTGAATTAATATTTTTCTTTTACTCTTGTTCGTGTTTCTTCCGTTTGATTCCAAATAATCCAAAGATCATGGCCATCAAACTCATCCCAATTACCGCCAAAGGATTTCTTTGACTTTCACCAGTTTGCGGCAATTGTTTGGCTTGAGCTTTAGCATGATAACGAGTTTTTCTCGTTTGCGTGTTAGCACTTAAATTGGTCTGTGAACTGGTACTAAAACTAGCTTTTTCAACAGAACCGTTAGACTTCTGGCTCGGAACAGTGTTAGTACCCTCATGTTTACCTGAGTCAGTAGGCGTCTTACCAGGTATTGTTTCGGTATCATCGCCGCCGTTGCCTCCAGGATTAGGTGATGAAGTTTTAGCTTTATAAACAAGCGTAATCGTCTCGTTACCAGTAATTGTCCCAGAAAGTGAACCATCAGCATTTAGGAATGTGTATCCTGAAATCGTAGGGGCCATTAAGTTGTACGCATTGCCAACATAACCATTCAAAATCTGATCGGTTTTAATTGTGTTGCCCTGCTCATCCACAAACTTAAACGTTACTTTTGCCGGTGTTTCTTCAGCTACTTGACCATGTTTGTAAACCAATGTGATTGTGTTGTCACCGGTAATCTTGCCATTCAATGGTTGGTCGGATGAGGCAAATGCATAGCCTGCAATCGTTGGTGCCGTTAAATCATACGCGTTACCAACATAGCCATTAAGAACCTCATCGGATTTAATCGTGTTGCCTTGTTCATCCACAAACTTAAACGTGACTTTTGCCGGTGTTTCTTCGGCTACGGTTCCGCTCTTATAGACAAGCGTAATCGTATCATCACCAGTAATTTTACCGCTCAGTGGTTGATCAGACGAAACAAATGCATATCCTGCAATCATTGGCGCCGTTAAATCGTAAGCATTGCCAACATAACCATTGAGCACCTCATCGGATTTAATCGTATTACCTTGCTCATCCACAAACTTAAACGTGACTTTTGCCGGTGTCTCTTCGGCAACCTGGCCGTGTTTATAAACCAATGTGATTGTATCATCACCAGTAATCGTGCCACTCAATGGTTGATCTGAGGAGACAAACGCATATCCCGCAATCGTTGGTGCTGTTAGGTCATAGGCGTTACCAACGTAACCGTTCAAAGTCTGACCAGCTTTAATCATATTACCCTGTTCATCCACAAACTTAAACATAACTTTTGCGGGTGTTTCTTGGGCCACTTGGCCATGTTTATAAACCAATGTGATTGTATTATCACCGGTAATCTTACCGTTCAGTGGTTGATCGGATGAGACAAATGCATAGCCTGTAATCGTTGGGGCTGTTAAATCATAAGCGTTACCAACATAACTATTAAGAATCTCATCGGATTTAATTGTTTTGCCTTGCTCATCTATGAACTTAAAGGTAACTTTTGCTGAGGTTTCTTGGGCTACAGTTCCGCTCTTATAGACAAGTGTAATCGTGTTGTCACTAGTAATAGTTCCGCTTAATGGCTGATCAGATGAAGCAAACGCATATCCTGCAATCGTTGGTGCTGCGAAATCATATGCATCGCCCACATTACCGTTCAACGTTTGATCCGCTTTAATTGTATTTCCTTGCTCATCTACAAATTTAAAAGTTACATTGGCTGGTACCGGTGTAATTGTAATCGTTCCAGTTACATCCTTGTCACTAACCGTGTAATTATTACCAACTGCTGTTTGTACTTTGGCCAAACCAGCTGGAAATAAGGAGTACGTATAATCACCGCTAGCAGTACCATCATTTGTGACAGTAATATCTGAACTTGTTAAATTAACAGTTTGTCCATTGACGGTCGCCGTTAAATTGTCCGCTTCACTAGCCTTAGTGGTTCCGTCGTATGCAAAGCCTCCAGGATTCAAAACAACAGATGCATTGGCAGCCTTAATTGTTAGACTACCAGCCACCACTGAAACAGTATAATTTGGATTATCAGTGGCAACGGCGGTTACATCAATTGGATATGTCCCTTGATCGACATCCTGACTCACATCCGTTAAGCTATAAACTAAATCTGCGCCATCAGTTGGCTTGCCCTCCACACTAGCTGTTAAATCATCACTATATGGTTTACCATCATACGATTTAGAAACAGTTGGTGCAGTGATAGTAACTGGCGCTTTGTCAATGATAATTGTACCTGTGCTTCCTTGACTAACTGTATAGCCGTTACCAATTTTGGCCTGTACTTTAGCTAAACCATTATCATTTAAAGTAAATGTATAACTTCCTGCATTTGCACTGTCACTACCACTGGAAATAGTAATATCTGAACTGTCTAAATCAACCGTTGTCTTTTTACCGCTTGTCAATGTCACTGTTGCGACCAAGCCAGTTGCGTCACTAGCCTTTTTCGTACCATCATACGTAAATTCGTTACCAGTTAAATCTGCAGCAGCCGATCCTGCTGTGATCGAAATTTTCCCAGTCACATTATTGTCATTAACCGTATAATTATTACCTACAACTTCTTGTACCTTTGCCAACCCAGTCGTTGTTAAAGTATAGACATAATCATTTACACTAACACCATCTGAGATCACGTTAATATCATCACTGTTTAAATCTACGACCTTTGTAGCTCCATCCGCGGTTGCAATTGTCATTGTTGCCGTTAAGCCAACAGCTTCACTAGCCTTCGTGGTCCCGTCATAAGAAATTTTCACATTATTTAATAAAGCTTTAGTCTCATACGGAGTAATGTTGATCATCCCTGTAGTATCCGGATCGCCCAAGCTCGTTGTGGTTCCAATAATGGCTTGAACTGCGGATAGTCCAATTGCTGATAAACCATACGTATACGTATTAACTGTCTTTCCATCATTAGTTACCGTAATATCTTTGCTACCTAAACTCAATGTTTGGGTAGTACCATCTGTTAAAGTGATCGTAGCAACCAAACCACTAGCATAGCTAGCATTAGTTGTACCATCATAAGTAAAGCTCTGTTTATTTAAAGCTACAGTAGGAGCATTTAGAATTGTGATCTTAGCTGCAGAATCCGTCCCCGAGATAGCAGGAACATAACCGTCCGCGTAAAATGCTGTCTGCAAATAGCCTGTCTTCCCGGCCTGATTATTAAAATCAGTAGTGGTTCCCGTAATTGCAATTCTTCCGGTGGAAGCATTACTTGGAATAGCATTAAATTCAATGATAATTGAACAAACAGATGACCAATTTCCTGATACCTGCTCAGCCGTCATATATCCCGCTGTGGATACAGTATCACCAGGTGCTTGTTGTGAGGTCGAATAGAGAACTGTAGCTGTTAAGGCATCCCCAGTTGTATAAGTACTTGGTAAGGCAATCGGACCTGTTAAATCAAATGTATATCCCGAACCTTGACTATCACCAACCATTGGCAGATTAATCAAGGAAACTGCATTTGTTGTTTTTGAAGACACAATGTTAAGAACTGTGTCATAGAAAGTCAGTGTCTGATCTCCACCAATATAGGAAGTGCCATCTTGTACCGCAGTCAAGTCCTGATTTCCTTGTGCTAAGCTGGCATTCGCAAGTGTTGCTACAGCTGCAATCGTCCACGTTCCTTTTCCATCGCCCATCAAAACTGCATTTGCATCACCATCAGTAAAGGAAGTGTCAGTGACGGCCGTTTTATTTGTCAGCTGGGTTTCCGGAGATGTCACATACATTAGATATTCATAACTTCCTGGCATTGCATCACTATTATTGGCCAAATCAATTTGTATGAGATAGGTGTCTTGAGTTGTCACAGAAACGCCTGTACCCGTGTAATCAATTTTAACTACCTCTCGACCATCATCTGCTAGAAATTCGTAAACTACACCACCATCGGGAAAATTTGTGACGCCTGTAACAGTCGTGGCAGATGGGATAACAAAGTAGTAAACAGGTTCATAGATCTCATTTGCTGTTTGCCCAGTATTACCAGACATTGCAAGCGAAAGAGATCCTGCGTTTGTTGCCCCAACAACCTCACTTGTTTGATGTTTATAGCCCGTAACCGTAGCAACTGTATCTTTTGGATAAATTACCGTTTGCGTAGATGACGTATCGGTTGTGGTTCCGTTAATGTCGACTTCAATAGATGATGCAAGCTGATCACCATCATTGACTGAAGAACCATCATCATAAGTCGAAGAAAGGGTACCGTATACAATGAATCCGGTTCCAGATAAAGTAAGTAGACTTGTTCCATGAATACTACCACTTGTTGCCCCGGCGGCTAAAAAATTAGGTGTAAATGTAACCGTACGAATGGCCGAACTATCATTCGGCGTAAGCGTTCCCCCTGCCAGGACGGTCCCCTTTTCGACCGTTCCATCTGCCAATGTCATAGTATACGCATAGCTGGTTGCCCCAGGCAGATAAGAAGTTGTCGTGGCACCTTCACTTGGCACTTGAATGCTTGTTGCATCAAGCCCATTCGCAATATTTAGGGTAATTATCGCATCCGTCAGTGAATTGGCACTTTCCGTGCTAAATACAAATGTGTTAAGTGAAGTCGGGTCATTAGTTAGATCGTTATCGAGTAAAAGCTTTGTACTAGACGAGCTACTGTTTCCAACTGCTGTCATGTCAGCACTTTGTTCTCCCGAATCACGAGATGCGAGAACAGTTTCTGTCCAGCTGTCTGCAGCTGTTGAAGTGATTGTATCTCCGGCAGCATTAATGACTTGGGTCAATGTTGCTGGGTCTGAAGCCGTTAACGTTTGTTCACTGGCAGTTTGCGCCACATCGTATGCTCCAGCAATTTTATAGGAAAAATCGGTACCAGTTTGATAATTTTGTTTGCCTGAACCGGCTGGTACAGTGATAATCACGTTACCGCCTTTTCCATCCGGTTGCGTAATTGTGGTGCCATCTGTAAAACCATTTAAAGAATTAGTGAGACTGCTATCAAAAGTAAAACTGCTGGGGACTGGAATCGTAATCGTGGTTCCACCAAAGTTGGCCGCAGAATTAACTTGATTTGATTTAGACCCATTGTCCAAAACTCCATCGGCCTCATTTGCACTGATGTTATAAACGTAATCTGTGTTTGGTAATACCGATCCAACTGCTGTTGTTGGATACGTGCGGCTTGGCGTTGATAAGGACGCCGTTGGACTAATCGTTTGGGTAAACAGCACTGGGGTTTGTGTTGTACCATTAATCGTGTAATTAATAGTATTAGTTGTTGTGCCAATATCTGTCATTGGGGCCGGCTGTCCAAGATAATTACTGTTTTGATCTAAAGTAATTGTCTGACTGAAACTCTGTGTTCCAGTCAAGGTTGAACTGAGCGTATCCGTAATCGTTGTCGAACCATCTGCATTTTTAACAAATGTTGTAGTTCCGCCGGTGGACATCGTGTCAAAATTTTTATTTAGTTGATACACACTGCTGTTGGCAGGAATCGTAATTGTAAACACATCATTCGCAGAACCAGTAAAGCTAAATGTAATTGTCATACCATCTGCACTGGTGCCATATCCCATCGAGTTTTCTGATAATTTAACACCTGCACTAGCTGCCGATACGGCCGCAACCATTGTCCTTCTAGCTCTTACATTCATTAATGGCGCTGCAGTTTGTTTGGTGTCATCCGGAATTACCACCACATTACCAACTGCATCTGTCGCCGTAAGTTCTGTACTTGAGATACTGATATTTTCATCCGAAACAGCCACTGAAGTAGCAGCTGACAAGCTCAAGTCACTAGTATCACTGTTTGACGCACCAATACTAGGAGTTGCGTTAGAAGATTCTGCCGTCGAGGCCAAAGATGTAGATCCATTAGCAACTGAACTTATTGAACCACTAGAAACAGCACTACTAGAAACTGTACTTGTAGATAAGCTCTTCATGCCAGATGCTGTTGCTGATTCGGAACTAGGCGAAGAACTATTATAAGTTGTTGAATTCGTTGCTGAACTCGCATCACTAATTACAGATGATGAACTGGAACTGCTTGAACTTGACTGTGCCGATAAACTAGAGGAACTTGTTGATGAGTTTTTAGAACTATTAGAATTCTGTGTTTTGGAAACAGTACTACTGCTTGTAGATGAGGAGTTATTTGCAGAAGTATTAGAGGGTGCGTTCAAGGAACTTGTAGAAGCTACACTGGAATTTTCTGAACTAGCTGCTGCGGATGAAGAACTCGTACTACTTGTTACAACCGAACTTTCGTTTTCTGCATTCGAAGTATTGTCATTCGCCTGAACCGCATATGGTCCAAAAGTAAACCCTGCTCCAAAAGTAAACAGGGTAATCCCCGCAAAAAGCCATCCCTTAGTGGTTTTATACATCTTATAATGTTCTTTATTTTCTCCACTATCATGAATTAATTTTGAATATTTTTTATTTTTAACTTGCATAACTAATCGCCCTTTCTTTCCGTTTACGTTTTATGCAACAAATCATCAGTTTATATGTATATAGGTATAATTATACCACTTTATAGGAGATCAACCTCTGTCTTTTTAGGTCTTCAACTCATAAGCATACAATTTTTCAGAGAAGACATTAGTATAAATTACAGCCTTACAATGCAAAAAAACAAGACTGAAATTACTCCAGCCTTGTTTCTTCATTATTTTAAAATGCGATCCAAAATCCCTTGAATTAAATCAGCTACTAACTGTTCATAATCTCCCGCTGGCAATTCATCGTGGTGACTGTCCACTACAATTAATGCCCCGAACAGTTGCTGTACACGTGATACCGTCATCCCCGGTTGAATCAAATCATGATCTTTCCACTGCTTAATCAGCTGTAAAACCGTGTAATACATAAAATTTTCTTCCACTGAGGTCTTATTTTTGATTAGCTGTTTCAGTTTTGGATTTGTATACCAAGCCCGTAAAATCAGATTATTGTTCGCTTGATTTCGCAATTGACTCATCACTTTAGGCAATAAAGTTCGTGGATTTTCACTAAGATCACTTGTTGCCAATACCGCTTGCTTCACCCGTTTATTTTCTTCAACATAAACTTGAACAAAGATTTCTTCTTTAGAATTATAAAAACGGTAAAACGTTCCGACCGCAACTTCCGCACGCTTCGTAATTGCAGCAATACTAGTTTTTTTGAAACCTAATTCGTTAAAAGTTTTCTGGGCGGCATTGAAAATTTTTTGTTGTTTCTCTTGCACGCGAAGTTCTCCTTTCAACTATTCACCTGCTGATAAAGCATCCAACATATCAATATGTTTGAGTTTAAAATGCGTCAAAATTCCGATAAACAAGCTAAAGCATCCCGTAATGACCGCGGACCAGATGAAACCTGGATAATGGATCGTCATCGGGAATAAGATACTCCCAGTTTGCGCCTTGACCATAATAAATTGGTGCAAGAACAATCCGATTCCCCAACCAACGACAATTCCAGCAATTGTAAAGATCACATTTTCACGCGCCACATAGGCGGTTACTTCTCGATCGTAGAATCCCAACACTTTAATCGTCGCTAATTCACGCATCCGTTCAGAAATGTTAATGTTCGTTAAATTATAGAGCACAACCAAAGCCAGCGCGCCGGACATCACGATCATAATCAAGACAACCGATCCCAGTCCACCAGTACTTAACGAACTAGCCGCATACCTTGGAAAACTAACGTTCAAAACACCCTTTTCCTTCAGTAACTGCCGACTTAACTTTTCCCGTTGCGCCTTTTTAGTATGGGTTGTTTTCACTAACCGGGTTGTCGTTTGAACAGAGTTACCCGTTAACTTTTTATAGTAAGCCTGAGTGGTATAAAGCCAGTGACCAGCATAGTTGGTGGTCACACCTGTCACCTTAGCCGTCACTTTCTTGCCACCGATCTGAAGGTTAACTGAACTACCAGCCTTCGCATGCATATCGGTTGCGAGTTTTTCGGATAAAATGACGCCCTTATTAGTTAAATGAAGCCTTTTACTTGTTGCAACTGATTTCAATGTCACATACTTGGCAAAGTTAGTCGTTGTTTTCGGAACCATTAAGGTGACCGTATCATTGGCCGTTCCATGTGTCGGTCTAGCTGTAATCGACTTCACCATCACTGGTTTTTGCGCCGCAATATTATCCGCATGAACTTGTTGCGTTGCTTTTTCAACGGTAACCAATGCTTGAAAATGTTGCACGTCTTCATACTGAGTCGGAACCAAGTCGTTCACGGAATCTTGAATCCCAAATCCCGTCAAAATTAAACCCGTACATCCGGCGATTCCCACAATGGTCATGATCATTCTGCCCTTATAACGGAAGAGGTTTCGATAACTCACCTTTTGATTGAAACTCAGATGTGACCAAAGTGGTTTGATGCGTTCCAACAAGATACGTTTACCAGCTTTTGGAGCCCGTTCCCGCATCAAGTTCGTTGGTACCTCGCGCAAATTAATGGTTAGAACAATTAAGGCACTGCCTAACGTCGCAATTAAGCCTGCTACCATTGTCTGAGCAAGATACGACCACGGAATCACGCCCACAAATTCAGTTAGATTATTATTGCTGAGCAAACTAAAGACAAACTGTGGCAAGGTCAGCATTCCCAGCACACCACCAAGTCCGGCACCTAAAATTCCTGCTAACAAGGTATAAACAATGTACTTCATCGCAATTTCACGTTTGGTATAGCCTAACGCGCGCATCAGACCAATTTCACGACGGTTTTTCTCCACCATTCGCGAAATTGTGGAAAATGTAATTAGAATGGCAATGAATAAGAAGAAACCGGGGAAGATAATCGCAATTGCCGCAATACTGTGCGATTCATCAAAGTAATCTTGGTACCCAGGGTTGGTACTGCGATCGTTATACATATAAGTTGGTTTCGCAATTTGCTTAATCTGAACTTCAGAAGCCGCAATCTTCTTTTTCCCAGCTGCGAGTTCTTGTTTAGCCGCTTTGGTTTGGGTCGTTTGATAACCACTTGGGACCTTGGCCAATTGTTTTTCTTGTTGTTTAAGTTTATCAGACTGTTTATCTAATTTAGCTTGTGCACTCGCCTGCAATTGTTTTTGCCGGTCACGAGGTCGCTTGCTTAAAGTTGCTTTCAAACTAGCTTTTTGCCGATCAACCTGGTCATTATAAGCATCTGTTCCGGCTGCATAGTGATTCGAATTTTTAAATTGCACCGCAATCGCAGCATATTCTTTTTGACTAAATGCCCCGTTCGGCACGCAGGCAAAATAATCGACGGTTCCGCTACCTAAATTGGTCGTCCCGCGATCTGTACTGCTGACAAATTGGGGCGAATTAACAAAGCCGACAATTTTAAACGTGCGCCGTTTTAAATTGGTATTCTTAGGAAGCTGATAGGTATCACCGATATGATAACCATTTTCTTTGGCCTTGGCATCTAAAACAATTTGATTAGTTTTAGTTGGTAATTTACCACTTACCAACTTCAATTTATCAAGCTTAGCCTGTTTTTGATAACTGTACACACTGACAACTTGGTTACGACTCTTTTGCAACGTAACCATATGGCTTGCCGCTGTTTGCTTAACATTTTTATTGTGCTTAATTGAAGTTAAATCACTGTTTGTCAGGCCCATGGTTGAGCTAACTTTAACATCACTTAGTTGCTGTTGTTGAAAATAGTGATTTGCTGATTGGTTCAGATCCGGCCCAACCCCTCGAATCCCCACATAGAGTAATGACCCCAACAAAATAATCAGCACGATTGAGACAAATTTACCCATTGATTGCGTAATCTCACGCACGGTAGCCTTAAAATAAGTTCGATTCATTATTTCCACCTACCATTCAATGTTTTCAACGGGGGTTGGGTGCTCGTTGCGTTCAATTCCTTTAACCTGGGCATCCTTTAGATGGATTACCTTGTCGGCCATCGGAGCAATCATTGAATTATGCGTCACAATTAAAACAGTTCGGTGGGTTTTGCGCGCCGTGTCTTGCAGTAATTTCAGAATTTGTTTGCCGGTGTGATAATCTAAAGCCCCGGTTGGCTCATCGCATAAGAGCAACTTGGGATTTTTTGCCAGTGCTCGGGCAATAGCGACTCGCTGCTGCTCGCCACCTGATAATTGGGCTGGAAAGTTTGCCATTCGTTTTTCCAGGCCGACATGCTTAAGCGTTTCATCCACATCTAAAGCGTCCGAAGCCACCTGACTAGCCAGTTCCACGTTTTCGTGGGCCGTTAAATTAGGAATTAAATTATAAAACTGGAAAACAAATCCCACCATAGTTCGGCGATATTCAGTTAATTGACGTTCAGTATAAGTGGCAATATCTTGGCCATCAATGATAATGCTGCCCTCGGTTGGATGATCCATACCGCCCAGCATGTTTAAAACCGTTGATTTTCCGGCTCCTGACTCGCCTAAAATTATGACCAGCTCACCTTCATCAATATCAAAACTAATTTTATCGTTCGCAACGATTGTATTATTTTCCATTGTATATTTTTTTGTTTCGTCTTTTAATGTAATAAACGCCATTTTAGTAATCGTCCTCTCTGATCCTGTTTCGTTATTACTTGAATTATAGCATTTAAAATCTGGCTTTAATGAACCTAAGCAAATTAAAAAACACCATTATATAAACAGATTTCTCAACCTTCATATATATTGGTGTTTTCAAAATTAATTTACCGAATTAAATTGTTGTTCAGACTGTAATGGATACTCAGTCGGTTTGTCGGCATTTAAAACTGCCGGTGTTAGCGCTACTCGCGTAATTGTCTGATCAGCATAAGGTTGCATGTAATAGGCGCCCTCGTCCAAGCTCATATACCCGCGATACTGCGAATAATCACAGCCACCTTCATCGTCAGCTTTAACACCCTTAGGAATTTCCACACTATTCAAGATGTGTGACAGGGCATTAATCGAACTAGCTGTAGTGTCAGCCTTTTCTGTATTCTCACGGATAAATGCCGCTCTTACGAATCGGGACACCGATGTATAATCGCCAGGTAGTCCCAGCGCACCACTGCCTAAACCATAAGCATCAGATTTAAATTCACCATAGGTTTTTTCACCATGTGAAGTTGGTTTTAATTGAACGTAATTATTCAGATTCTTCAAATGCCACTGAAAATCAGGACTGTTGGTCATCACTTTGGCGGGATCATCCATCACGTGCATCCCATCACCGTCTTGCTCTAATACCACACAGGCACCAGTTTTATCAGCCACAATCCAATGAAGTGGCACAACCATTTTAAATAGATCATTGGCCACGGCCACAATATTGACGTCATTAATTTTAGCTTTTAAACCAGCTACACTAGTAACATTGCCAAGGATCCAATTAATCATCTCGTGAGGGGCCAAATTTATTTTATCAGCTTCAGTTTCTTCGGCAAACTTTGCCAAGCCGTCAAAGTAAAGCGTCGCCGCCCCCACACCAGCCTCGTTAACGCCATCAACCAGGATGTAGCCATTCAGATCACGGCCAGCACCGGTAAAACCTAGTTTGGTATCAAAACCTTCTGCATCAGCATCGCTTTTAAAATGAAAATTACGGGGAACCACAACAGGACGGCCGCCCAATTCAAACGAAAAATCCATTGTTCGCGCTAAAAACCAGTTCCCTTTTGCATTCTGATACATTACACTCGTACACATCAGTGCGTCACATCCCATCGATCATTTTTTAAAACTTAGATTCAGTATATTCTGATTAAAAACGCAATTCAATTAGAAATTACGTGATCACTCATCTTTTCACCAATCAAAATTAGTAGGAATTTTGGTGAAGATTATTGCGTAAAACTTGAATAATAGGTGCAGTGGAGGCGTTGATGAAAGAGTGTGTCGATGTCACTTGGCGATTTATCGCTTAGAGAGGGAGACTGGAGAGGTCCGCTTCTGGCCTGAAGGGCAAAAATTTAGCTCGCAAGCGACCCACACGGCCCCACATCAGCGCCGGAACGAAACTAAAAGCAGGTAAAAACTTAAATAAAATCTAATTAGAGGTACTACCTACTAAAATTTGACACATACATATGCTTGGAACCATTTTAAAACCTAACTAATTTGTGTTAAACTAGCCCATAAGGTGCCAAATCTTATCAGACAATTGTCTGATGCGTGCTAAAACACGCCGCACTATTTAATATAGTGCTTTACAAGCAACCATCCCGACTACTATGATGGTTGTTTTTTTGTATTCTGCGTTCAAAATATTTAAGGAACCATCTAAAGCCAAATTTTTAAAAGCAGTTAATTAATGGGCTTAATTTTTCTGCCTAAATCCACTTTTTTGTCCTCTATTTTTTTGATATAATTAGGATCCGCGCCCTGTATCGTTAACAAATACAACGGGATTTTTTATATTTAAAACTATCTGGCTTATTTCATATCATTTTAGTTAAGAGATGAATTTTTTGACACAACACGAATGGCTATTGTCACCCTTATTCACTGGGATTTTTGTCACCCTTGGAATTATTTTGTTTTTCCAGCTAATTACCCGTTCAATGATAACCCACTCTAGGACGGAAGAAAAACCGATCAATTATTTAGTGGGTCGGCTATCCATTTTAAGTGTAGTTTACTTTTCTATATTGGGAGTGTACTTTGAATATGCTGCTGCCCACACCAAGCAAGATGTGGCATTTGTAGATTTTCGATTATTGCTATTATTCTATGTCATTATTTATTTGGGACAGCGAACCAGTTTAATTGTGATTTTATCAAGCTTCATTGCCCGTGCGGCATTCTGGGGTCTCACAATGGGCACCCTTTACTTTGTTCTTACCACGGTTCTCATCTATTTGTTTGTAAGTGTTATTGTATACATTGTTCGATATTTCCATCTAAATCAATTAATCTTGATCGGGCTGTTAGATATCGTTGTCGGTGTGTTTTGGATAGTCTTTCACTTCATTCGTTTCCGCTATTTTAATGATGTAACGGTCTCTTCATCTTGGTATTATTGGATGGCCTTTATCATTATGAACTTTTCTTTGTACTACGGACTGACGCGCTTAAACAATGAAAATGACTACTTAACCAGCTTGACTCATCAAGCAAGTACTGATCCACTGACCAAACTAAAAAATTATTCCGTATTCAAAAAAGATTTTAATGAAGAATTCCATGCTTTTAAAAACGTCGATCAGCCATTAACAATGATTGCCTTTGATATTGATCATTTCAAACGTGTAAATGATCAGCATGGTCATTTAGCTGGTAATGCCGTTTTAAAAGCTGTTAGTCACCTCGTTGCTGAAAAAACGAAAACTATTCCTCAAGCAAAGTGCTACCGGGTGGGTGGTGAAGAATTTAATATTCTTTTACCTGATGTTACTTTAGAACAGGCTGCAAAATTTAGTTATCAGCTCCAGTCTGAAATTCGAGAAACAACTTTCAAAATCAATGAAAACAAAGCTATTCAGGTAACCATTTCTATGGGCGTTTCGACACTTCAAAAATCAGATGTTACACAAAATCTATTATACGAACGTACCGACCAAATGCTGTACCATTCAAAAGGTAAGGGACGCGATTGTGTCACCGTATCTAAACCGGAGACAAGTGATCCCAAGTCACTCTACGGCCAGGAAAAGTTTTCTAATAAAATTTAAATTAAAACCCTCCATATTTTCTATATATGAAGGATTTTTTAAAAAATTGAGTTTGTTATTATCACCATGGACAATTAGTTCCCGTTACAGAATCGAATTTGTTGCCCCAGCAAACATATTTAAACACCAAGTAACGCGTACCATCCCGTATTTTTCTATTGTGCCTTCAAAGATCTGTGATAAAATTATGTCGTTATCGTATTATTCAATTTACAAAAAGAATCAATATTTGGTGTCAAAAAGTTTTGAGCTCTAGGTCGGAGGAAACTATTATGATTCGTTTTTGGGGACAACCAAAATTCCTTTTATACCCATTACAACCAATTGGTTACGAGCTCTTTTTGCGCGAAAAAGTGACTAATGGTTGGGTTTTACCGACTGATTTTAAACGTTTCCCAGCGCAGCAAATTGCTGAGCTTCTGGTTCGAACAACATCACAATTCGCAGCTAAGTTTAAAAATATTTCTATTAACTTAAATCCTGAACAGTTTGTCGATTCAGACTTCTGTAATGCACTGCAAAGCACTAAAGAGCAGCTTTTGCCAGTTACTTTAACGGTTGAGCTCACAGAACATAACAGCCCCACGCTAGTCACTGAATCTCAAATCTACGAAGCTGCCAAACACTTCTCTGCTTGCGGCATTGACCTGATTATCGATGACGTTGGTTTTGGGAACAATCAGCTTAAAAGAATTCAATCTCTAGACCCTTTTATCCAAGAGTACAAATTTGGCATGCAAAATTTTCGCACAAATAAAGTTCTAGATAAATTGATTCCGCAACTAATATTCTGGAATGAACAGGCTCAAAAGAACCACAAGTTGTTTACAGTCGGGGGAATTGAATCAAAGGATGATCTCCTCCTCCTCAGTGATTGTAAAGTTGACATGCTGCAAGGGTTTGCCCTTGGCCATCCTGTTTACTTACCCACATCTGATGATCGGACTGCCACAACCGTTCTACCCTTTAATAAGGCTAATTAATTCAAAAATGGTGTTTGACTTAATTAAAGTCAGACACCATTTTTCGATTGTTCACAACTTACTTGGTAAATTTCTGTCGGTCTGGACTCTTCAAATTTGCTTTAATGACGGCAAGAACAGATATTTTAACTTAGTAATATTATCACGAGTTTAATAAGTCATTAAATATTTTCCAAACACACAAAGTTAAAATCTTACCAGAGCATTAAACACCAAGCTTTTCTTGTAAATAGTTATAATAAAAGCAAGGAGGTACTAGACATGTCAATATATGATTACACAGTAATGCTAGAAAACGGCAATACCTACTCATTATCAAAATATCGTGGTCACCCTTTAATTATCGTGAATACAGCAACTAAATGTGGCTTTGCCCCGCAATTTAAACAACTTGAACAACTCTATCAGCAATACAAAGATCAGGGACTGGTCGTATTGGGATTCCCATCTAACCAATTTAAACAAGAAGTTGCTACCAGTGAAGAAGCCGCTGCAGCTTGCCGTACGACTTATGGAGTTAGTTTTCCCATGCACACCATTGCGGATGTCAACGGCAAAAACGCCTTACCTTTATTTAATTATTTAACCCAATCTGCTCCAGGCGCCTTGGGCTCTGCCATTAAATGGAACTTCACTAAGTTTTTAGTGGATTCTGAAGGCAATGTTGTAAAACGTTACGCACCCAAAACCAATCCTTTAAAGATGACAGATGAAATCGAAAAAGTCCTCAGTAAAAACGTAAAATAACTTAAAAACATCCAGACCTGTAAAAAGGTTCTGGATGTTTTTAAGTTTCCTGAATTCTTTCAAAATATTGATCTCGTTATTTTAACCTGTTACAAACATCCCTAAACTTTTTACACAACTAGTTGGCCTTTTTTATAAATGGCTTTGTCCACTTGTTGCACTGCCTCAATTTTTTCCAAAGGATTTTCCTTCAACACTAAGAAGTCGGCAACCTTTCCAGCTTCCAAACTGCCATAATCATCACTAATTTTTAATAAATCAGCCGCATAACTGGTCGTCCCCAATAGTGCTTGATAAGGAGTTGCCCCAATTTTATGAACCATTAAAGCCAATTCTTCCCAGGTCCCAGTTTTAAAACTATTAAATGGGGTTCCAGCGTCCGTTCCGGTCACTAGCTTGACACCTTTTCTAAGCGCCATTCCGATGTTTTCATAAAAGGCTTTTTCGACTTGTTTATTCTTTGCCATCATGTATGCTGGGACTTTACCTTTTCCGTACTCAGAAATACATGCTGGCGCATTTAAAGTTGGCACTAAATAAACATGATGCTCCTTCATAAATGTCGCCTGTTTTTCATCTATATAAATCCCATGTTCAATTGAATCAACTCCGGCATCCAGTGCCAATTGAATCCCTTGATGACCTTGTGCATGTGCCGACACAATCATATGTTTCGAATGAGCTTCCGCAACTGCCACTTTCATTTCACCGATACTCAACTCGGTATCATCTACTTGATCACCTGCTGACATGACCCCACCCGTTACCATTAATTTAATATTTTTTGCTCCATTCTTAAACGCGATTCGTACTGCTTTGCGCATTTCGTCTGGGGAACTAATTAAATAAGAAAAATTAGTACTGCCATTTTCATTCTCAGGTGAGTCACCGTGACCGCCAAATATAGAAAATGGGCGCCCGCTTGGCACAATTTCAGGTCCTAAAACTTTGGTTTGCTTTGCAATTTTATTTAGCTTGATATCTGTATTAAACGCACAGCCGCATTCACGAATGTAGGTCACGCCAGAATGCAGGAGATCTTTTAAATTCTGCAACGCCGTAAAAGCAACTTCGGTTTCTGTTAAGAAATCCATTTTATTTGTTACTGGATTTAACATGATGTGGGTATGGGCATTAATCAATCCCGGCATAACGTACTGGCCGTTTAAATCCACTTGAGGATTATCATTTGTAGGTGTACCAGTCCTCATCTCTGTAAATTTTCCAGTTTCATTGTCAACTGTAAAGTATGTATTGGGTATAATTTTGTTATCGATCCCGTTAAATAAGTTAGCATTCGTGTAAGTTGTTTTCATTTTTGCATTTTCCTCATGTTTTCTTAATATTTACTAATTTAATTTTAACATTGATGGAACCATTTAGAAACTCATAATTGTTTATGTAAACAAAAAAACGATTTTCACTAAGAAATTTCTCAGCAGAAATCGAATTCCAATAATCTTTAAAAGTATGCGGTATAAAATAGATAACCCGCTAATCCAAAGGCAGCAAACGCGATGATCGTCCGTAACGGTTTAACCGGTACATGGCGAACCACCACTGGACCGGTGTAGCCACCAATAAACATCCCAATCCCAAGGGGAACCACCATCCACCAATAAACTTTGGTTGTAAAAGCATAGATAACAAGCGATAAAATATTTGTCATAAATGCGGCAAAATTTTTAATTGCATTGGTTACGGCAAAGGATTCGTTCAAAGTTACAATGAGAATCGACAACAAAATCATCCCCGCTGACGCTCCAAAATACCCAATATAAACACCAACTAGAAAGATTGCAATATTTTTTAAAATAACAGTTTTTAAACTACTCTGGTCAGTTTTAGCTTGCGGTGGTTGCCGTCTAAATTGTGACCATAGCATCAAAACTCCTGCCCCAAAAACCAAAAATGGAACCACCCGTTCAAAGGTCGTCGCTGGCGCAAATACTAGTAAAACACTTCCAACGACACCACCCATTAGGGTATAGGTGGTTACTTGCCAGGCCGTTTTTCGACTATGGTGTAATTCTCTTAATGAAGACAAACTAGATCCGGCTCCTGTAAAAATCAAAGCGGCCGTATTCGTCACATTCGCGCTAACTGGAGGTAGTCCTAACAAAAGTAATACCGGATACGAAACCAATGACGCCAATCCGGCAATTGACGAAAGCAGACCAGCGGCTATTCCTGTAACCAATAAAATTATAAATGTAAGCCATAGTGACAAAATTGCTACCCTCTTTTTTAGGTTCTTTATACAAAATTACTGAAAGTCATTCGTTTCAATACATTTCCCGAAAATCAATAAATCATTCCACTTTAACGCCCGCATTTTTTTCCATTCTCTGAGCCCAGATATTGATTCCCAAAGAAATTAGCATCAATACCAAAGCAACCAACATGATATTATGAAGACCGTTATGTAAAATTACCCGCATTTGTGGAATTAGGTGGGCTGGTAACGAACTAATATTAGTTGCATCACTTAGCTTATTCATCATCTTCATCGTAATCGTGCCATTTGACCGATTAACGCCCTTTCGAAGAGCACCATTCATGACTAAACCAAAAATTGATGCGGTGAATGTTTGACTAAGCATTCGAATTAAGAAACTAAACGAAGTCGCAACGGGAACATCCTCTTTATCGGCATCCTGTTGAACCTTGACTTGGAGTTCGTTGAAACACGCTCCATTACCAAATCCTTCAAATGCTCCGGCCACCAATAGAACCCAGTATGGCGTTTTAACACCACCAATAACCAGAAAAACAAACGAAATAATCAGCATGATAATGCCCATTGCAATAACTCTTTGTGGTGTAAAATAACGGCGTAATGGCGCTACCGATCCAGAGCCCATAAAATTAGTAAATGAACTTGGAATTTGCGTAGCTCCCCCAACAAGCGCACTAGTTCCCAGCAAGCCTTGAGCCCCACATTGGACTATAGATCAGGAATCCAACAAAAGCACCCCAAATCAATGTAAATAACGCAAAATCGACTACTAAAGCTCGATTTTTAAATAGGCGACTGGGAATAATTGGATCTGCAGCTCTTTTTTCAAAATGAGCCATCCCTGCTAAACAAATAATGGCAACGATAAAGGCAGCACCCACTAAAACATTGTTGCCACTCCCAATCATTTCAATGCCCGTCAATAAACTGATCAAGCCAACACTCATAAAAATGGCACCTGAATAATCGACCGGTTTGGTTTTGTGCGGTTCCTTTTTTAGTTTGTAATAAATTTGGACCAACAAGATGGAAAGTAACCCAACCGGAATATTCAAATAAAAAACCCAGTGCCAAGTGAATGCATCGACAATGAAACCACCCACTAAAGGACCGATGATCGTTGCGGTACTATAGCTTGCCGAAACCAGCCCTAGCACTTGCATACGTTTACGGGGATTTTCATACATCCGCGCATAAATAATGTAAGGTAATGAAACAACCCCACCATTACCGATTCCTGCAATCGTTCTAGCAATAATCAGAAAAACAATATTGGGTGCTAACCCTTGAAGTAAAGAACCCACAACAAAAATTAACGCTGCTAGTTGATAACTACGCTTATTTCCAATATGCTCCCCTAATTTGCTCCATAACGGCGTGCTAACAGCCGTTCCAAGTAAAAACACGGCCACAATCCAGCCCATCATTTCAATTCCGTGGAGATCAGAAATAATGGCTGGTAAGGCAGTGTTAATAATCGTACTATCCAGGCCACTCATCGCGTTCGATAATAATAACGCACAAGTAACAATTAAGATATTTCGTTTCGACAAAAGATTTCTCTTCTTCCCTTAAAAAGTTCACTAACTTTTATATTACAACTTATTTACCCAATGCGGAATAATTGGTATTATTTTTTTCAACCATCAAGCTTTGGTACTAGTTAACTGTTCCGAAAAATGATCAACACCTATATTTTTGGTCGCACGGTATAAGTGAAAAATTATCCAGTAAAACCAAATAAAAAAATAGCCTCCCAACCCACAGTTAGTGAATTAGAATGACTATTTAGGTTCTACAATATCTGTTGTTGGTAATAGAT
>NZ_JQBD01000030.1 GCF_001437255.1 Pediococcus damnosus
TTCACCCCTGAGGCCAAAACGCCTCCGAACTTGAAAAGTCATTGTCTTTAGATGATTTGCACGAACACTTCCATAGCAACTTTTGTGCTAAATATAATTAGTTTTAATACCTGATTCAGCCTGGAAACAAATGGGTCCAGTAGTGTCATTTATCCTAACGGTTTTCGTTTAGATAAATGCCAAACTTAAAGATGTGAATTTCAGCTCTAAGGCGTGCCCACTATTACGCGTGAAGGTCGGTTTTTGTACCGAAAACCCGCAATGCTCCATACGCTATCGATTCTTGTGGCAAAGGTAGCCGCAAGAACTCGCACTACGTTCCAGCCCAAACTGCTGGAAGACGACAGCTAACTTAATTTGACTGTTATCAACTTTTTTGTACCAGGTCATTAGGTGAAGTCTTGTACTTTCAAACTTTAGACAAGAAATTAAATAAAGCAGCGGGTCAGATTTGAATTGACACGCTGCTTTTTAAGTTGAAAAAAGACTCTCCAACAATTAGAGAGTTTGAGACATTTATGATTTTACGGAGATGTCGTTAATCTTTGGTAATTGAGTAACAAAAGCCTGATAGGCGGTTTCTTCCTCTGTTTTGGTAATGGTGACATTGTCCAAATTGGCCGCATGAAGATCGGCTTCAGAGATATCAACGTGATGAGTTACCGTTGCGTTACCAATCAAATTGATTTTGTACGTTTCTCCAGTTTTGTGAACGTTCGTTTTAACCATGCCGCCAGGATTGTAAACGGTGATTTCTTGATCAAATTGTCCTTGATCAGGATGAGTCAGCGCAAACGCCAAGCTTGTTGCTGACATGCCGGTTCCGCAGGCATTTGTGAAGCCAACGCCGCGTTCATACGTTCGTACGAAAAGCTTGTTCTTTCCAAGAATCTGGGCAAAACTAACATTTACGCCATCCGGAAAGTAAGGATTTTTTGCGTTTAATCGTTTCCCAAGATTGCCCAAATCATCAGAAGCCAGTTCTTCAGCAGAAACAAAACTAATTAGATGTGGATTGGGAACGGCCAGCGATGTGAATTTAAGGTTAGGTAAAAATTCTGGAACGGCTTGATCAATTAATTCGTCAGTATTTAAATTTTTAAATGGTAATTTTTCAGCCGCAAACGAAACGGGAGAAATCTCAACACTAAACGCCGGAACGTTGGGGGCAAAACTTTCTGATTTGCTAACTTGAAGATCCGCGTTTAATGTTTGGACTTTAAATTGGTCTAGGCTTAATTCTTGGGCCAGGTAACGAGAAACAGTTCGCAAACCATTACCACACATGGACGCTTCACTACCATCGGCATTAATCACTCGCATTTGGGCAACGGCACCTTCATGAGTAGCTTGATCAATAACTAAAACGCCATCGGATCCAGCTAAGATTCCGGTTTGCGGATTGGCAATTTTTTTTGTAAACTCTACCAGTTCTTGATCAGAGAGCTTGGTTTGTAATTTGGTTTGATCTAACAAGAAAAAGTGATTTTCTGAGCCATGAACTTTCTCAATTTGCATGGATTTTGCTCCCTTCATCATTTGTTGATTCGGTTGTGAAAAATTGTTGGTAAATTTGTTTAACCGCCTTGTGGGCATCGGCACGTTTGGTTCCCAACATAATGGAAATTCGTGAAGCACCCTGATTAATCATGTGAACCCCGATCCCATTTTTGGCGAGCGGGCGAATGATATTTTCGATGGTTCCAATTCGGGAACGCATCCCTTCGCCAACCACCATAATAATGGCGTAATCGTCGATCCAATCAAGCTGATCAGGGTGGAGGGTATTGCGGATATCATAGCACATTTCATGAATTGTTTGGTCATCTAACTGATTCTTATCGAAAATGATGGTTAAATCATCAATTCCTGAAGGCATATGTTCGTAAGAAACATCATATTTATACAAAATTTGGAGAAGTTTCAGCGTAAAACCGACTTCTTTGTTAAGCAAATAACGGTGTAAATACAAAGCGGCAAACCGTTCGGAACTGGCAACCCCTGTGATTGTGTTTTGCGGATGAAAATTTTCTTCAGGGACGATCAGAGTTCCTGGAAGTTCGGGATGATTGGTATTTTTTACGTTAATTGGCACTTGGCCTTCAATAGCGGGAATAATGGCCTCATCATGAAATACAGAGAAACCGGCGTAAGAAAGTTCCCGCATTTCCCGATAGGTCATTTTTTTAATGGCCTGCGGATGGGCAATGATTTTGGGATCAGCTGCGTAAATGGCGTTCACATCTGTAAAGTTTTCGTATAAATCAGCGTGAAGGCCACGGGCAACAATGGCACCGGTAATATCCGAGCCACCTCTTGAAAAAGTAGCAATTTGCCCATTGGGTGTAAATCCAAAAAAGCCGGGGAAAACGAGTTTTTTATCAGTAAATTTTAAGTGAGCTAAATTTTCATAGGTTTCGGGGCGTACGGTTGCATCGCTAGGATCATCAGTTACAATGATTCCTGCTTCAAACGGGTCAACAAAGCGCGCTGGGACGTTGAGATGATTTAGGACACTAGTTAGCAGCATGGCATTTAAACGCTCACCATGGGCCTTAAAAGCGGCCATGAGGTACTCATTACTTGGATAGTATTCATTTGGTAAGGATTTTAATTTAGTAATGATTTTTTGGATAGGTCTAGCCGGTAGCTCAAAAAATTCACCAATCGTTTGATAACGGTTGGCAATTTTTTCGATCACTGGAGTTGCGTCCTTATGATGAATAATGGCCTGGGCGTATTTAATTAGTAAATCAGTTACTTTGATATCGGCCGAAAATCGTTTTCCTGGTGCGGAAACGACAATGACTTGTCGCTTAGGATCTGCTTTGATAATGTCGATGACTTTTTGAAAATGAGCGCCGTCCGCTAAAGAACTTCCGCCAAATTTAACAACATTCATGATTAGTTATGCCACTCCCTAAAATAGTAAAAAATAGTTTTATTAGAACTTGATTAGTTATTGTGAATTTTAGCATTTTATTTTTGAATAGCAATAAAAATATTTCTTTTTGAGTTTGGTTTTGAGCGGGAGGGTTGACTATCTGTGAAAAGTATTATAAAATTTTTAATAATTTAAGAGGTTGCAACCAACATGAGTAATGAGCGGAGTTTCTATCAAACAAAGAAACTTGTGAAAGGGACGGTTGCCGAAGCGCTGGGCTTGGATAGGAGTTCAGTATGCTGGGACGTAGTTTAAGAGATTACGGACTGTCACAGCAAAACATGTCGGCTGTGGGGCGCTATCGACGATTGATACAGAATAATGAAAAATTAATTCTGGGATCTTTTTGTTTGCGCAAAACAAAAAGATCCCTTTTTTTATTTAAAAAATAGAATTTTACGGGGGAAATTTAATGGATGAGCAGTTGGAACCAAACAAAATTAATGTAGCGGGACATTTAACAATTGGTGGCGTCGATGCTACTGAGTTAGCTCACCAGTACGGGACACCCTTAATTGCTTATGACGTGGCAGCAATTCGTCAGCAATTTCGACGTTTTAATAAAGTTTTTGAAGAAAACCAGGTTGAATACGAAGTCAGTTATGCTAGCAAAGCTTTCGCGACCGTGGGGATGTTTCAAGTAGTTGCCCAGGAGAAGGGCCATATCGATGTTGTTTCTGGTGGGGAGTTGTATACGGCGATCAAGGCCGGTTTCCCAATGGATAAAATTAGTTTTCATGGGAATAACAAATCACGCGCTGAACTTGAAATGGCTGTTGAACATCAGATTGGTGTTGTCATCGTGGATAATTTTCATGAAATTGAGTTGCTAAGTGAGATCTTGGAACAAAAAAAGCAAACCATGAACGTCATGATTCGGATCACACCAGGAATTTCAGCGCACACGCATAAATATGATCAAACTGGACAAGAAGATAGTAAGTTTGGCTTTGATATTCAGTCGGGACAGGCTGAAGAGGCACTAAAACAAATTTTGACCAATCCTCGTATGACGATGATCGGCATTCATACTCATATTGGTTCACAAATTTTTGAGGTCGAAGGTTTTGTGATGGCGGCCAACAAGTTAGTAGATTTGGCTGCGGATTGGCATGACAAATTTGATTTGGATACACAAGTCCTAAACGTTGGGGGCGGCTTTGGGATTCGGTATACTAAGGAAGATGATCCGATTGCCCCTGAAAAGTTCGTGGATGCAATTATCAAGGCCGTTCAAAAACGGGTTGGACAACGTGATCTGAAAATGCCAGCAATCTGGATTGAACCAGGCCGCTCAATTGTTGGTCCGGCTGGATACAGCTTGTATACAATTGGATCCCGAAAAGATGTCCCCGGACTGTTGCCATATGTCACGGTGGATGGCGGCATGGGTGACAACATCCGTCCCGCTTTGTACCAGGCCGACTATGAAGCTGTTTTAGCTAATCGCGCAAGTGATAAAAATGAAGAAACAGTGCGGATTGCCGGTAAATATTGTGAATCTGGCGACATTCTGATTCAAAAGCAAGCTTTACCAAAATCACAACCAGGCGATACATTAGCGATTTTAGCAACGGGCGCTTATGGGTATTCAATGGCTTCAAATTATAATCGCAATCCAAGACCAGCAGTGGTATTTGTCGAAAATGGGCAGTCTAAACTGGTGGTTAAACGGGAAAGTTACGAGGATTTAGTTCGTCTGGATCAAGATTTTATTTAGATACTTGAATGCCATATAATGTAAGAAGAGAAAAATGTTTTAAAGTTGGCTTAATTAAACAAACTTAAAGTAGAAAAGCAACGAAATTTGAAGGGTAGGCTCAAGATATGGCAAAATTAGATGCACGCGAAATTATTGATTTTATTAGTAATTCTAAAAAGAAAACAGCAGTTAAAGTATATTTGAAAGGTGATTTAGCCAAACTTGATTTTCCTGCTAGTATTCAGAATTTTGTAGAAACAAAAGCTGGAACCATTTTTGGTGATTGGGCAGATGTTAAGCCATTTCTTGAGGCAAACAAGGCCGTGATTGATGATTACGTGGTTGAAAACGATGGTCGCAATACCGCCGTGCCATTGTTGGATACTAAGAACGTGAATGCCCGCATTGAACCAGGTGCGATCATTCGTGATCAGGTGGTCATTGGCGATAATGCCGTTATTATGATGGGTGCTTTAATTAACATTGGTGCTGAAATTGGCGAAGATACAATGATTGATATGGGCGTTGTCATGGGCGGTCGCGCAATTGTGGGTAAACATGCTCACATTGGTGCCGGCACAGTTTTGGCAGGAGTTGTTGAACCTGCTTCTGCACAACCAGTGCGGATTGACGATGACGTTATGATTGGTGCCAATTCAGTCGTTTTGGAAGGCGTGCACGTTGGAAAAGGAGCGGTGGTTGCCGCTGGAGCAGTAGTTACCAAAGACGTTGCGCCTAATACTATGGTTGCTGGGGTTCCGGCTCGTAAAATGAAAGATATTGACGACCAAACGCGATCCAAAACGGAATTAGAGGACACTTTAAGAAAGCTGTAAAAGAATGGAAAAACAACGCCAAGCTCCATTAACTGAGTCGCAATTAATTAATATTTACCAAGAATTGCATCAAATTCCAGAGCTAGCAATGCAAGAGGTTGAAACCCATGCCTATTTGGAAAAAGTTGTGCGTCAGTTTGATCAAACTAATCTAGAAATTAAAGTTCCAGATGAAATGCCTACAGCTCTTTTGGTATTAGTGCATGGCAGTGCGCCAGTTCGGACCATAGGCTACCGCACAGATATTGATGGCTTACCGGTTGAAGAACAGACTGGATTACCTTTTTCATCAACTCATCCAAACGTGATGCATGCCTGTGGTCACGATATTCACATGTCAGTCGCCCTTGGTTTACTCAGCTATTTTGCGAGTCACCAACCCAAAGACAACTTGTTATTTTTCTTTCAACCTGCCGAAGAAAGTTTGAATGGTGGGAAAACCGCCTATGAACAAAATGTGTTTACCGGAAAATGGCGGCCAGATGAATTTTATGGCTTGCATGACAATCCAGATTTACCAGTTGGGGCGATTGGCTGCCGAATGGGAACTTTATTTGCCGGGACCACAGAAGTCGACGTCGATTTCTACGGTAAAGGTGGACATGCGGCATTTCCACAGGATGCTAATGATATGGTTGTCGCAGCTAGTCAATTTATTAATCAGGTTCAAACGATTGTGTCACGGAGCGTGGATCCAATTGAAGGCGGCGTGATCACATTTGGTAAGTTTGAAGCTGGGAGCATTCGAAATGTCATTGCGGGTCGGGCTCATTTAGAAGGGACCATTCGTGGACTTACGCAGACAATGATTGAACATATTGATCAGCGAATTAAAGAAGTGGCTGATGGCATTGCCCAGAGTTATCAGGCGCGGGTTGAAGTTAAACTCAATCAGGGTGGTTACTGGCCTGTCGAAAACAATCCAGTACTAACCAAGAATTTTATTACCTGTATGAAGCAGGCCAAAAACGTTCAGTTTATTGAAACGCAGCCAGCAATGACCGGTGAAGATTTTGGTTACTTGTTGGCAAAGATTCCCGGAACCATGTTTTGGCTGGGAGTTGAGGACGATTCGCAGCTGCATTCAGCTACCCTTAAACCCAACCCAAAGGCAATCTGGTTGGGCGTTACTGCCATTAGCGGATTTTTAAATGATCGAATGAATCAGTAAGTAATTGGATTTGAAAGGACTTAAAATTATGTTTAAAAATGCAGATATATTAACTGCCATTGTGACCCCGTTTGATGATCAGGGCCAAATTGATTTTCCAGCTTTAAAAACACTCACTAATCATCTTTTAGATACTGGAAGTCGCGGTTTTATTATTGGTGGGACAACCGGTGAAACGCCAAATTTAACCCATGATGAAAAAATTGAATTATATACGCAATTTGCAAAAATTATTGATGGACGGGTACCAATTGTTGCCGGAACTGGAAGCAATAATACGCTTGAAACGGTCCAGTTTACCAAAGAAGTGGGGCAAATTGAGGGAATTGATATGGCACTTGTCGTTGTACCTTACTACAATAAGCCTAATCAACGCGGCATGGTTGCTCATTTCACAACGGTCGCTGATCAGTCACCAATTCCAATTGCTATTTATAATATTCCAGGCCGAACCGGGGTCACCATGCAAAACGAGACGGTGGTTCAGTTGGCTCAACACCCTAATATTCAGGCGGTTAAACAATGCACATCTTTGGAAGATTTGGAATATTTAGTTGAAAACACACCAAATGATTTCATGGTCTACACGGGTGAAGATGCGCAGACGTTACCAGGAATCGCGATTGGCGCAACTGGGGTCGTTTCTGTAGCTGCCCATATTTATGGAAGAGATATGCGGGCAATGCTGGATGCCTTTTATAAAGGTGACACAAAGTTGGCAGCTGGTTTGCAAAGACGATTAACCCCAAAGATGGCAGCACTATTCCTTTATCCTTCGCCATCACCAGTCAAGGCTGTTTTAAAGGCGCAAGGATTTCAAGTTGGCGGCAGTCGTTTACCAATTTTGCCGTTGAATCATGAAGAACGACAAACCTTGGCAAAGGCGTTGGGATTAAACGAAGATGCGCTAGAAACGGACGATTTAGAAGAGTTAGGAGTTACAGATGATTAAAATAATTGTTGCTGGATTTAACGGTTCAATGGGCCAAAAAGCGGTTCACCTTGTGAATAACACAGAGGATTTTAAATTGGTGGGCGTTTATAGTCCCTTAGTAAAGGATTTACAACCCGCAAGTTATGATTTACCAAAGGATGTTCAGGTTTTCAATGATTTCTCTGCAATTAACATTGAAGCTGATGTGTGGATTGATTTCAGTACTCCAAAAGCAGTTTTTGAAAATACCAAATTTGCCTTAGGCCATCATATTCGTCCGGTCGTGGGAACTAGTGGTTTAACAGATCAACAAGTTGAGGATCTTAAAGTCTATGCGAAAACCCAACACATGGCTGGTCTGATCGTTCCTAATTTCGGAATTTCCGCCGTCCTATTGATGAAATTTGCTAAAGAGGCGGCTAAATACTTCCCCGAAGCAGAAATTATTGAAATGCACCATGCCGACAAAACGGATGCTCCTTCTGGAACGGCTCTGAGTACTGCCAAACAAATCAGTGAAGCGCGCGAACCACAAGCGGCTGATAACAAAAAGTTTGATGAAACCTTGCCGGGAGCACGTGGCGGTAATTATAAAGGAATCAGAATTCATTCCGTCCGTTTGCCCGGTTACGTAGCTCACGAGCAGGTCTTATTTGGTAGCGAGGGTGAGGCGTTGACAATTCGGCAAGATTCCTTCACACGTGATTCGTTCATGAAGGGTGTCGAAATCGCGGTTAAAAAAGTTGGTTCATTAACTGAATTAGTAGTTGGCCTAGAAAATGTTTTATCTTAAAAAATACGAGGAGTGGTAGAATGCCAAAATTAAACACAGCATTATCAGATCAAGTTAATCAACGCTTAGATTCCATTGGACCGTCTGGAATTCGGGCGTTTGATCAGAAAGTTACGGGGATTCCCGGATTGGTCAAATTGACCTTAGGAGAACCTGGTTTTAATACTCCGGAACATGTCAAAGAAGCAGCAGTTGAAAGTATTCGTAATAATGATTCCCATTATTCAGCCCAAAAGGGAACCCCAGCATTACGAAACGCCATCAGTGGTTTTCTAAAGACCCGTTATAATTTGGACTATGATCCAAAAGCAGAAATTGTAACTACGATTGGGGCTACTGAAGCCTTAGCGGCAAGCTTAATGGCCATGTTAAACCCTGGGGATAAAGTGATTGTGCCAACCCCAGCTTTTGCACTATATGTGCCATTGATTACCGTTGCAGGTGGAACGCCAGTTGAAGTGGATACTTCAAAAGACAACTTTGTGTTAACTCCTCAACGTTTGAAAGGAACGCTTGCCAAAGAGGGGGATGCCGTTAAAGCAGTTATTTTGACGTATCCTAATAATCCGACCGGTGTGGAGTACACAGAAGCTGAATTACAGGGATTAGCAGATGTAATTGCGACGAAACCAATTTTTGTGATTGCTGATGAGATTTATAGTGAACTTACATATGGCATTACGCATCATTCAATCGCAGCAATGATTCCTGAACAAACAATCTTAGTGAATGGGTTGTCAAAATCCCATGCAATGACAGGTTATCGGATTGGGTATATTGCTGCTCCTGCTGATTTTGTCAAAAATGCCGCCAAAATGCATGCCTTTTTGGTTACTGCACCATCTAATCCAGCGCAAGCTGCAGCTACTGAAGCTTTAACTAATGGGTTGGATGATCCAAAGAAAATGTGTGTCCAGTATAAAAAGAGCCGTTACTATGTCATTGATTGTTTAGATAAATTAGGATTTGAAACGGTTCCGCCAAAGGGTACTTTTTACATTTTTGCAAAAATCCCAGCAGGATTTACGCAAAATTCAGTTGATTTTGCCACGGAATTAGCCCAAGACGGTAAAGTCGGTGTCATCCCAGGAAGTGCGTTTGGCCCTGGTGGTGAAGGCTATATTCGCTTATCATATGCAGCAAGTGTGGAAGATTTACATGCCGCAATGACGAATATGAAAGGCTTTATGGCAGCTAAGACGGCATCAGCATCTAAGTAAAATTCAGCAGATAAAAGAGGAAAATGAAATGAGCGAATATAATGTAGCTATTTTAGGTGCAACGGGAGCGGTCGGAACACGTCTAATTCAACAATTAGAACAGTCCACAATTCCAGTTAAGTCAGTGAAATTTTTGGCTTCATCACGATCAGCCGGTAAACAATTAAAATTTCACAATCAACCAGTGACTGTTGAAGAGGCTAAACCAGAATCTTTTGAAGGTGTTGATTTAGTATTGGCATCTGCAGGTGGTGATGTTTCAAAACGGCTATTGCCAGAGGCTGTTAAACGAGGCGCTGTTTGTGTAGATAATACGAGTGCGTTTCGAATGGATCCCGATGTCCCACTGGTTGTGCCAGAAGTGAATGCAGAGGCACTCACTCGTCATCATGGCATTATTGCTAACCCTAATTGTTCAACAATTCAGATGGTAGTGGCTTTGGAACCGATTCGCAAAGCATTTGGTTTAAAACAGGTAATTGTGTCCACTTATCAGGCGGCATCTGGTGCTGGTCAACAAGCTTGGAATGAAATGAATGCCCAGGCCCAAGAACATTTAGATGGCAAAGAAATGCAAAGCACTATTTATCCTGTAAAGGGTGGCACAAAACATTATCCATTGGCCTTTAACTTATTACCTCAAATCGATGTATTTGAAGATGATGGGTATACGCATGAAGAGTGGAAAATGATTCATGAAACCAAAAAGATTATGTTGGATGATATGGACGCGCCTGATATTAAGGTGACGGCTACGTGTGTGCGCGTACCGGTTGGCATTGGACATGGTGAAGCAGTGTATTTTGAAGTGGCAAATCCTAAGGAAGCCAGTCGTGAAAAGATTCAAAAGGTGTTGGCAAAGGCACCGGGAGTGGTTTTGCAAGATGATCCAGACCAACAATTATATCCACAACCAATTAATGCGGAAGGTAAACGAGAGACGTTTGTGGGCAGAGTGCGTGGAGATCAAGAAAATCCGGGTAACTATCACATGTGGGTAGTGGCGGATAACTTGTTGAAGGGTGCGGCATGGAATACGGTGCAGATCGCGGAGAAGTTGGTGGAAAAAGATTTAGTGAGCGTAACAAATCGTTAGTCAAGAAAATATAAGCGAGGCGTATGCGGGATCGCAATCCCGCGGGAGCCTTGCTTATATTTTCTTGACTGATTTGTGAAGCTGTCCTCAGGCCTAGCGGTAAAAATTAAAAAGAGTCGAGGTGCGTATGCGGGATCGCAATCCCGCCGCGAGTTCTTGCGGCTGAATTATGCCACAAGAATCGACAACGAACGAAAATCATCAATAGTTCGAAGTAGTGGGAGCCTTGCTTATATTTTCTTGACTGATTTGTGAAGCTGTCCTCAGGCCTAGCGGTAAAAATTAAAAAAGATGATCGGTTCGCAGTCTAAATAGACTTGCCAACCGATCATTTTTTAGTTAATTAGTTTTCCGAAGAGGTACTTTTCTGAGTTTTAAAGTTCACAATTTGAAGAACTAACATGATAAGTTCCATGATAATGAGAAAAATAAAATCATGTCGGCTTCCAAGACCGGTTGCTTTTACGAAGGATAGGCCATGGGCGTTTGATTGGCTGATTCCAATAAACGTGGCCATTAATGAAGCACCAATCGAACCTGAGTACTGTTGGATAGCATTGAAAGCCGCGTTACCATCACCTTTTAAAGGTCGCGGTAGCTGTTTCATACCATTTGTTAACAGATTGCTGAATGTTAAGGAGAAACCGGCACTGAACACGGCATAGAATACAGCCATTAGCGGAATGGTTAGCACTGATTGAAAGCCAAAGAACAAAATTCCGGACATCAAAATTGCACTGATTCCAGTAATGATTGGTAAACGTGGGCCTTTTTTATCAAACAAGATCCCACCCCAAGGCATTAGGAACAAGCGCAACAAGCTACCTGGTAAGAGTAATAAACCAGCAAATAGTGAGGTTGCACCTAGAACCAGTTGCCCGAAGTTTGGTAACAAGAAGGCCATGCCAATATTAACGAGCTGACAAAGTGCATAAGCTATAAAGCTTAAAACAAAGGGCTTGTATTTAAAAATTTTGATATTAATTAAAGGTGAAGAAGTTCGGTTTGCGTGCCGGCCATACAACGCAGCGGCAGTTATACCTAAAATCAGCGTAATCCAAAACTCAAAACTTACCCAACCATGGGCTGAAGCCTGGTTAAAGGATAATGAAATCAAGATAAAGGCGATCGCAATCCAGATAAATCCAACAATATCTAAATGAATCTTTTCTATAGGTCGTGTTTGTTCAATGTTTAAGAGGCCAACGATTGATGCAAAAATGGCAAGTGGTAGGATAATTAAAAAGATAGCCCGCCAGCCTAGATGGTACAAAACGATTCCGCCATATGTTGGTCCAATCGAAGCCATGGAGACGATGATTGCACCAATTGCCATGTAACGGCCCAATTTTTGAAGGGGGATATCATGGTTAATTATTCCGAACAGCAAGGGGGTGGTCATTCCGGTCGCAATTCCACTAATTAAGCGACCAATCAAAAGAATTGGAAAGCTTTGCGCGGTTACACAAAGGAGTAATCCTAAAAAGAAAAGTCCGATGGCCACTGCAAAAATATGCTTAAGTTTAAAACGTTTGTGCATGTATGAGGCCAAAGTCATGACCAGGGATGCTACCAACAAATAACCTGATGTGATCCACTGGACACTAGAAATAGAAATGCCAAAGACGTGCATCAAAGTAGGAAACGTGACATTCATGGCTGTTTCCAACAAAATACCACAAAAAGACATGAGCCCGGTACCAATAATTGCGAAAATGGTTTTTCTTGAAACTTGATAATTTTTGTTGATTTGTTTTGATTCCATATAATTTGCCTCAAATTCTACTGTTTAATGTTATCGTACCACCTAGCGTCAAATGAATGAAAATCTGTTTTGTCTAAATTAAAAAGGCCCCCTTTTGCATATATAGCAAAGAGCGGCCTATTTTGGTTAATCCATTAAAGGTTGAAAGTTCAAAAATGACTTCAGTTGCTGCTATTAAGCAGTTTAGTCCACCCCGTTCTCCGGCTCACTTGGCCTGGAACGGGGTGGACACGATTTGAAACCAAGCAGGTCACTTGTCTTCAAATTCGGCCTTTATCTAAGCAAAAATCGCTAAGATAAATTTTACCCCTGAGGCCAAAACACCTCCGAAATAGGGAAGTCGTTGTCTTTTGATAGTTCATATGACCGTTGCCATAACGACCTTTGTGCTAAATATAATTAGTTTCAAAACTCGAATCAGTCTGGAAGCAATGGGCTCAGTAGTGTCGTTTATCTTAGCGGTTTCCGCTTAGATAAAGGCCGAGCTTAGAGACGTGTTTTTCGGCTCTAAGTCGTGCCCGCTACGTTCCAGCCCGAATTGCTGGAAGACGGTATCTAAACTAATTTGATTGTTATTAACCCTTTTGTACCATGTAGTTAGGTGAAACTTTGTACTTTCAACCTTTAGTTAATCCAAAAAAATTATGGCTTGATGTAACGAAATCCTTGATCTTGAAGTTGTGCTAAATCGATGATGCCGGCTGGAACTACTTTAACGCAACTGGGTAGTTGGTTTGCAGTGATCTGATGGCTGTTCATTGCATTATGGCAAGCATGAAAGCTAACTAAATCTTCCGAAGATTCAATAAACTGCCGAATTTCTGGAGTTAAATACTCGGTAATGGCAGGTCCGTTTACGACAACAATCATCATGATTACTGTCGATTGTTCTTTAGCAAAATTGATTGCATTTTTGATATTGGAAATGGTGGTTGGCCATTTTTCGTTCTCGTCAATATGAAAAACGATTTTCATTAGGAGATCCTCATTTCTTTACACTGGTTCCTGTTTGATAATTGATTGTATACCCAGATTCAATGTTAAAAATATAAACGTTAAAATGAACAGCGTTACTACCGATGGATTGCCCTTCCATGTGAATGCCACGGGCTACCAATTCTGTGCCGCGAAACACGGGTGTTACACGATAACGAACGTAATTCTTTTTATTTTCTTTAACATATGCCGCAACTTCGTTTTCATAAGTCGTCATTTCAGGATCGTTTAAAGATCGGGTTCCAGTCATTAAATTTTTGGCATTGTTATTCTGACCAGTTAGTTGATAACCAATTAGGTGACAGCGATTGTATAGCCACCCATTATTAGTCCGTTTATTGTGCCAGCCGGTCGGATCAACGTCTAACGATTCTCGTTCTGTTTTTGGCATTAAACTCTTATTTAGAAGGGCATTGGCGGCTGAAACACGGTTGCGATTGTCTAAGTTCCCATAAGTTTGCCAAGCACCACGACTAGTTGAAAGATCCGCATTTGAAAATTCAGGATCGTTTTGATTAACCTTGATGGTTTGTTGCCCATCGTATTGTTTGGTGGCTAATTCAGTCTGATTTGTCGAGGGCGTGCTACTTGTCTTATTGGCATTGGACTGCGATTTTGCAATTGATAAGTGAAGATCACTTGCTTCTTTTTTCAAAGACGATGAGCGTGAAGACAAGGTGCGCGCAAGTTTGCTGTTTTTTGATACTAATGATTTGGCAGTCTTAGAAGCACTCGAATCCACTCTTGTTATCACTTTGGTCGACATAATATTTTTTTCGTGATAAGACTGGTGACGCGCGTATGTACCGGCCTGATTCCAGCTTAGCAGCAATGTAATGATTGCTAGGAGAATGAACCAAAGCCGGTCCTTACGTTGCCGAAAAGCCACGACAATGGCAAAGAGGCCAATAATTAAAAATATAATTCCAATGAACATGTTCGAATTCTCCTCTGTCTATCTTTTGGCTTTTCGATATCCTGCTGATTGAGCTTCGGATTCTGTTTTAAAATATATCGCATTCTTTGAACTCATGTGATAACCAGCTTGATCTGGGGTATGGTAAATTCTTGAATTTACGTTGCCAATAATTTGCTGTTTACTGCCTGTATCCAAATCACCTTGTGCAGAGGTATGACCAGCTTTTGTGGAATCGGAAACCTGTGCTTGTTCTGAATCTTTTTTAGCTTGTTTGCTCTCGGAAACACTAGTTGCTTTTTGTGAAGCCAGTGATTCAGAGGAGGCAGCTTTTTCTGAAGAAACTGATTCGGAAGAAGCTTTTTTTTGCGAACTAACTTTGTCTGCTAATTTTTCGACAGACGTTGATTGTTGATCTATTTTGGATGAGGATTTTTCTAGTTGATAGGCTTGGATTCTAGCTGAAGCCAAATCCTTTTTCCCGACGGTTTTGGTTTTATAGATTTTTTTGACGGGTGGTGCAGAGGTCGTTGGCGATGGATTGGTACTCTGAAATCCAAAGATGGCCACACAAAAAATTAGTAATGCACTCAAAATAGAAATTTTAATTCTTTTATTGGGCACATTAAAAAGCAAATGATGCGTAACTTTATTGTATAGGAAGATAACCTCCAAAATTATCATTCCTAGGAAACTAACTGCGAGTAATCCCGCAAAAATATTATTCATAATAAATTTCACTCCCTATAAACCATCATACCTGGGCACCGCGTGCAAAACAATAGGAAACCAGGGTGTGTGAAAATAAAGTAAAAGCGTTGGCGATATTTAGCCTGGAAGTCGTTTTATTTGTAACAATGTTTTTTTCCTGTTAAACTATTACTAATGTGTTTTATCAGTTTATTATCAAAGGTACGGAGTTCTAAGAGCGTCACTCCTTTCGTAATTAGCTTGTGGGATACAAAATTTTTAAACGCGCATTGCGCAAGGAGGATTCATTCACATGGAAAAAGGTAAAGTTAAATGGTTTAACCCTGATAAGGGTTACGGTTTTATTAATCGCGAAAACGGTGACGATGTATTCGTTCATTTCTCAGCTATTCAAGGCGACGGTTTTAAGACATTGGAAGAGGACCAAGAGGTTACTTTCGACGTTGAAGACAGCGACCGTGGACCACAAGCTGTTAACGTTCAGAAACAGTAAAACATTCGCGCCTGATAAGTTACTTCTTAGGCAATCTTAAAAGCGAGGTTTTATATATTAAATATTCTGACAAAGAATGCAAAACAGAAAAAAATACGTTATTAGAAGATTTAGAGGCTGAATTCGGCTCCAATGTCGATGTCTACTAAAACTTAGCGTAAAAAAGAAGCTTCGTAATTGAAAAATTACGAAGCTTCTTTTTATTACTTAGAAACAAACTACTTTTTCTTTAATGCGTGGTCAAACTGGCTTAACCATTTAGAAGCACTAACTGTTTTATGTGGTCTTGGACTTAAAACGAGTTCATCTAAACTGATTTGATAAAGTTTGTGCAGTTTGATTAGCGCTGACAAGTCTGGTTCGACTTCGCCATGTTCCCACTCGCTAATTAAATCTGGACTAACTTTTAATTCTTCGGCTAGGGCCTTTCTTGTATAGCCGGCCCGTTTTCTTTGCCTAACAAGTTGATCTGCAAAGGTCATTGCGGGTCCTCCCTTTTTTGACAAGGCACGTAAATATTCGTTTTATAAATGTTTTGAGATGGTGTACTGGGTTCCGTGATTGTTTTTAGTTTTTGGATCAACAGCATCCTTAGCATAAAAAATAAGGTAGTCTTCGTCACTCTTAGGATCTGTTGCAATAACTAATTCATGCGGCGTATTATCCTTATGCTTATAGAGTTGCCCACTACGAACAGCCTCGTTATAATCATGAAAATTTCCTAGTGAGTCTCCAGGGTTAAAAAGTACAACTTCACTTGCCATAAAAAACAGCTCCTCTTTATCGTTCTATAGTTTGACTTAACTAGAATATATAATAAAAAATTATAGAAAGCAAAAGATTCGAATGATTTAGTCCCAAATCTTCTGCTTTCTATAATAAATTCAATATTTTTCGCTTATAAACCAAAAAATCGGTACTTAATTCAAAGTCAGGTTGTTTCTTTAAGTTGGGATCAATCGTAATTTCTTGAGTGATCGAAGCGGGTGTCCCACTTAGAATATAAATGCGGTCAGATAGGAGAATGGCTTCGTCCACATCGTGCGTAATGAGCAGAGTGGATAAGTCGATTTTCTGCATCAGCTGGAGATACCAGCTGTGTACTTGTCGCTTAGTAATCTCATCTAAGGCACTAAAGGGTTCATCCAGTAAGGATACCTCTTTTGAAAACATGTAAGTTCTTAATAAAGCTGCTCGTTGCCGCATGCCACCAGAAAGCGTTTGTGGATATAGATTTTCAGTATTCTCTAAACCAAAAATTTTAAAAAAAGGTGCGGCTTTAGTTTCCGCTTCTTTTTTGGGGATGTTTTGCATCAGTGCTGGTAAAATGACATTGCCCATAATTGTGCGATAGGGAAGGAGCAGATCTTTTTGCAGCATATAACTGATATGACCAGTGGTATTGGTGATTTCGTGATCTTTAAGCAAAACTTGCCCAGCTTCTGGCGCTTCTAGTCCAGCGATGATGTTAAACAATGTGCTTTTACCGATACCACTGATTCCAAGAATGCTGACCAGTTCACCTTGATTTAGATGAATATTAACGTCTGAGAGAACTTCGCGATTGTCATAGTTTTTAGTAATGTGCTGCGTTTGCAATAACGCCATAATTAAACCCTCATTTTGGAAGATATTTATTCGTAAATCCTTGATCTTTTTTTAACTTTACAGAAACTAAATTATTTTTATTTAACCAAGTGTAGAAGCCATTCCAGCGGGTTGCACTGATTTTTCCCCATTGTTTTGACCCAAGGGCATACTGTTTAGAAAGGTAAGTTTGACTTGCATAAACAAGTTTTCGATTACTTTTTAACTCTGGGACCTGATCCATTAAAATGTCAGCAGATTGGTGCGGGTGATTAGAAGCGTAATCGTATCCTTTAGTAGTTGCTTTCATGAAATCTTTTGCAACTTGGGGATTATTTTTTAAGAAACTATTATTGCCAATTAAGGTTGGTGTGTAATAGTCAAAAACTTTGTTCAGTGAACGAAACGAAAAATAATTAATTGGGAAGTTCTTAACTTTGGCGTTTTGTCCTGCCCAGCCATAAAATACCCAGATATCATCTGTCTGTTTGGATTTTAAAGCGGCTACTTCATCAGTGATGTTATTCGGAATTAATTTTAGTTTTTTATAGTTACCATGGTCATCATTTACAACTTGTTTTATGGTTGCTTGTTCAATTGGCAAGTCCCAAGTGGAATAACGTTTGCCCATCATTTTCTTAGGAGAAGTGATCCCGTCGGCTTTTCGCGACATGATTCCCGAAGTGTTGTGCTGGATAATTCCGGCGATAGTAGTAATCGGCAATGGATCCTTTCGGGCAATTGCACCCGCAAATGTATCCTGTGCAGAAACGCCAAATTCAGCCTTACCACTTGCGACTAACTGTTCAGCACCATCCTTAGGCGGCTGCATAAACTTTACATTGAGATGGTACTTCTTATAGTAACCTTTTTGTTTTGCGACATACATGCCGGTATGATTTGTGTTTGGCGTCCAATCTAAAACAACGGTTACTGTGCGATTTTTGGACTTGCTTTGCTTAGATTGACAGCCACTAAGCATAACAATTAGGGAAAGACTAAAGAGTAAGATTAGCCATTTGTGTGTAATGGTTCTCATTTTTTGGTTACCTCCCAAGGCATGACTTTGCGTTGTATAAAGGATACGAGCCAAATAAGGACAAGACTGATGGCGGAAATTAGGAAAATTACAGCGAACATTTTATCATATGCATAAGCTTTCATGACGCGGGTCATATAAACCCCAAGGCCACTGAAACCGCCAACCCATTCCGATACAACCGCGCTGACGATGGCATAGGATACAGAAATCTTCAAACTTGAGAAGAAATGATTTAAGGAGTTTGGAAACTTTACATAATAGTATAGTTTCCATTTACTGGCTCCCATCGTTTGCATTAGTTTAATTAAGTCGGGATCTGTGGCTCGAAAACCAGTCAGCATTTCCACAGCTACCGGGAAAAAGGTGGTCAGAATGACCAAAACAATTTTTGGTAGCATTCCATAACCTAACCATAGAATTAAAAGTGGGGCGATTGCCACGGTTGGGATGGTTTGGCTAATGACTAGTAGCGGATAAACAGCTTTATAGAGAGGATTAAACAAATCCATCAAGATAGCGATTAGCAAACCGCCGCAGACACCTAATAATAGGCCCCAGAACGCTTCTAACAAAGTTACCCAAGCATTACTCATGAGTAATGAAAAGTCGCCTACAAACGCTTCAACGACGCTTACAGGTGATGGCAAAAGAAAAGATGGAACGAGTTGAAAACTACTGACAAGTTGCCAGACAACTAAAAGTAATAGAATAACGAGCGCTGGTAAAAAATTAATGTTGATACTTGTCTGTTTTTTCATGAATTCCTAAAACCTTACCTGCTGATTTATAGTCAATCTTAACGTAAGTCATCACTTGAGGAGCCCCAGCATCTGCGGCAATTTTAGTGATATTTTTAACGATTTCCATTAGTTGATCGTAATCACCCTCGATGGTTGTTTCAAAGGCACCAACTGCATAAGTAACTCCAGTTGACTGAATGTATTCAATTGCTTTATCGACTACGGCTACGACCTTTTTGTCATCTTCCAACATGGGAAGTATTTGAATTGCGACACTTGTGTTCATTATTTTATATCCTTTCTTAAAGCAAAATAAAAAGCCAGCAAAAATTTGCCAGCTTGTCCAAGACATACTTAAATTAATTATTATGAGATTTATCCAAGTCAAATAATAATTAAAAAAAGACTTCCTGCGCTGGCATTATCCATATCAGGTTCGAGGGTCAAAAGCCACTAGCCTTTATCTCAGCCGGATTGGATCCAGCACCCCTGTATTAAATATGAATTTAGTATAGCTATAAAAGTAAAATTCGGCAACTAATTTGTTATGCATTTGTTGATCGCTTCTATAAAAACACTAAAGATTGAAAGTAAAAAATAAAATCAAAAATTTTGGTCTATACCCTTGCAATTTAAACAGAGAGATTATATAATTGGGCTATACCAATACGAATAGTGTTTCGTGATTGCAAAATATACATTAAAAATGAAAAGGAGATTAATTATGCAAATTATTATTGTTAAAGATGAAGTTGAAGGCGGCCAAAAAGGCTATCAAGTATTTGCAGATGCAAAGAAGAACGGTGCTCATGTTTTTGGCTTAGCTACAGGTAGTACACCAATTACAACGTACAAAGATATTATTGCTAGTGACCTTGATTTTAGTGATTCTATTTCAATTAACTTAGATGAGTATATCGGTTTATCTGCTGATAATGATCAAAGTTATAACTATTTCATGCACAAGAACTTGTTCAACCAGAAGCCTTTCAAGACTTCATACTTACCAAATGGTTTAGCAAAAGATATTGATGCTGAAGCAAAACGTTATGACAAGGTCATTGCAGACAATCCAATTGATCTTCAAATTTTAGGTCTTGGCCGTAACGGTCACATTGGTTTTAACGAACCAGGAACTTCCCGTGAAATTGGAACTCATCGTGTTTCTTTGACTCAATCAACTATCGATGCCAATGCCCGTTTCTTTGAACACGAAGAAGATGTTCCTAAGGAAGCTTTATCAATGGGATTGTCTTCAATTATGAAGTCTAAACATATCTTATTGGAAGCTTATGGAGCAGAAAAGGCTGACGCTGTTAAAGGCATGATTGAAGGCCCAGATACACCTGATTTACCAGCAAGCATTCTTCAAAACCATGACAATGTCACAGTTATTCTTGATGAAGCTGCTGCAAGCAAATTAACTAACAAATAAATAAGTTCGATTAATTTTAAGATTCATCCTATCTCGGTTTTTACATCGAATAGAATGGATCTTTTTGAGTTTAAGAGTTAAAAAGATTGGAGCAAAATGGTGTTAGTGTAAGGTTTTCCTAGATGGTC
>NZ_JQBD01000031.1 GCF_001437255.1 Pediococcus damnosus
GCCCAAGTTATGAGCCCAGTGTTTGAGCAAGTGTTCTCGAATAGTAGTTTTGGTTTTCGTCCTGGAAGGAGTGCGCAGCAGGCCATTAAACAGGTTACTTCATTTTACAATGGAGGATATATCACCAAGTGGTTGACCTAGACCTAAAAGCGTACTTTGATACTGTGAACCATGATTTACTGATTAAGTTTATTGAAGAATACTTGAACGAGCTTGATAAAGAATTGACGAAGCGAGGACATAAATTCGTCCGGTATGCCGATGACTGTAACATTTACGTTAAAAGCCAGCGAGCCGGACAGCGAGTCCTCAAGAGTATTTCGAATTTTCTGGAAAGTCGGTTGAAAGTAACGGTCAACCAAAAGAAGACGCGAGTTGGTTCTCCTTTACGGCTAAAGTTCTTAGGCTTCTCGTTGGGAGTTGGACGTGGTGGCGCCTATGCGCGACCGGCAACAGAATCCAAGATGAGAATTAGGCAAGAACTTAAGCATATTACTAAGCGTAGCCGAGGAGTATCAACGGTCAAAATGTTCGTTGAAATTCGTCAAAAGATGCTCGGATGGTTACAGCATTTTTCTGTTGGTAAAATGACGAGTTTCACTCACGCGTTGGACCAGTGGTTAAGGTCTCGGATTCGTCAGTATATTTGGAAACAGTGGAAGAAAATCAAAACGAAGATAACTAACTTGAAACGATTAGGGCTATCCAATAGCGATGCGATTAAGTCAGCTAATACCCGTAAGGGGTACTGGCGTACGGCACATAGCAAAACAGTATTGTATATCCTGACAAATGAAAAACTGGAGGGTCTTGGTTTGATGAACCTAACCAAGACCCTCCAGTCTATTCAGAATGCTTAAATTACTGAACCGCCGTATACGGATCCGTACGTACGGTGGTGTGAGCGGTCGGTAGTTGAATTAATCAACTACCTCCTACTCGATTGCTAGAACCTTTAAATAGATTAATGTAGTCAAGGGCTATTGACTGAGATCCTATGTACCTCTGTCCATATTAAAACTAAATGACCACAGGAAATGAGTGACTGATGCTGTTTTGAAGACGCACAAGTATTTTTTGTGGCGAATTTAGTGGTGAAAGAGAAAGGGGTATTTAACTTTAGTTTTGAGGTATGATACTACGAATGGTTATAAAAAAGAGATACAAAAAAACTTCGAACATCGCGGTAAGCTCATACTGTGAATGATCGAAGTTTTTATTTTTTAACACGTTGTAGAAATTATTTGGGATAAAGATTTTTAAATGCCATCTGCAAAGTCATTAGTGTTGTTGTCACTAGTAGTGGCAGTATCCATACTAAACTTGTCAATACCACTCTTTGTGTATGTAACAAGTGCATCTGCTAAAGCACTAGCTGAATCAAATTGCATGTAAATTGTTTCAAGCAAAGAACCAAGATTACAACCAGCAACTAATTCAGTATTATCGCTTTTAACTGCAAATTCTGCTGCAACTTTGTAGGGTGTACCACCCAGAAGGTCAGTAAAGAACAAGATTTGTTCTCCTGCATGCTCATTCAGAATAGCTTGAAATTTCTTTCTTAAGTCATCATCTGACAAACCCTCTTCAAAATCCACAAACTGGAAGGTATCTGGAATTTTGGTCAATAGGTGAAGGGCACCTTGCATTCCTGTAGCAAATTTTCCATGGCCACTTACAATAACGTTAATTTTGTCGTTCATTTAAAAACCTCCAACTTAATAATCTTTTACATCCAACCAATAAAGGACATTCCAATTGCGAGAACAAAAGTAATTACAATTAACCAAAGAGGATTAATATTCTTCTTTAATAACCAGTATAGGAAGAATACAAAGGCAAATGGGAGGATGTTTGGGAAGATCTTATCAAAAAGATCTTTCTGTAAACTAATGGCAGAATTACCACCTGCACCAATCGTAATGGTTAATTTCATGGTGACGTAAGAAGCAATCAAACCACCAATAACTGTTAGGCCAAGAATTGAAGCAACATGTGAAATAACCTTAGAATTGTCTTCAATAACATCGATAGCTCTTGTACCTAAGTTATAGCCTAAATGTGCTAAAGGTATTCTTGACCAGAAAAGGAACAAATAAACAAGGAAGAACAAGATTGGTCCGAAAACATTACCATTTTTGGCAATCGAAGCAGAAATACCACCAACAATAGGCATAATGGTAAACCAGAAAATAGCATCACCGATACCTGCCATAGGACCAAATAAGGCATTCTTTAAACCTTTAATAGTAGTAGGATCAACGTGATCTTCTTCCATTGTGAGAAGCAAGCCCATTAGGATAGGATACAAGGGTGGTGAACTATTAATGAATTCCATGTTATCTGTCATAACACGTTTTAATCCATCCTTATCACCTTTATAAATTTTCTCCCAGTAGGGTAATTGAGCCCATGTCCAACCTGGCGCATGCATTCGTTCATAACTAAACGAAGCTTGAACGAGGTTAGAACGAATACCTAACATCGATATTTCATGATTAGTAAAAAGACTTTTTCTTTTTCCAGTATTCTTTTTTTCTACAGTATTATTAGATGCCATCGTTATAACCTCCTCCGCTATTAGATGAATCCTTTAAGCCTTTAATTTCAGTTCTTAATTCATTAGTCTCACTAGTTCTGAAGTACTCGATCATTGCAAACACTGCACCAACCAAAGCTACAGGGAGAACATTTGAGAATGGAATCATACTTGACATAACAAATCCAAGTAGTAGATAAGGGAAATATTGTGGCTTCAACATTACTTTAAGTAACATCGCAAAACCAACAGCTGGAAGAATGCCACCGGCTATTTCAAAGCCGTGCGTTAGCCATTGTGGCATTGATGTAACCAAAGTGTGCATTGGACCTTGAGCAGCATAAGCACTTAAGAAAGCAACAATTCCGAATGACAATGTAACAATTGTGAGCGGAACGAAGTTTAAGCGCTTAAATGCTTTAGCGTTACCTTCTGCTGCATATTTATCAAATTTACTCATGAATAAAGAGAATGATGAGTAGAACAGTAACAAAATGTATTGCATTAACATAGCAAATGGTAATGAAAGACCAATCGCTGTTGCAGGGGCAGTTCCGTTTGCTTTAGCAATAACAACTGTCATAATCCCACAAAGCACTGTGTTAGGTGGTTGTGTACCGCCGGCTGGAGTTAAACCTGCAAATGCAAGTTCAGTAAGTCCTCCAGCAATAACACCTAACTGTAGGTCACCCAAGATTAGTCCTGTAATTGTACAAACAATAATAGGTCTAAAAATAAAGAAAGCTTGTAACCAACAATCTAGTCCGGCGATCATGGCCCAAATTGCAATTAAAATACCTTGTCCCATAGTAATAGACATTATGCTTCACCTCCAAAATAAAATATAAACAACTGTGAAAAATCCAAGGATCAATAATCAGACATTCTTCAATAACTGGTCATTTACTTCAGATTCTTTATCACCAGGATAATCCTGTATATAAATTTTGACTCCTGTACCTGCAAGATAGAGAAGATCTTCTTTATCTTTGGCATCAACATAAACTTTCTTTGTGATTTCCGTTTTGCCCTGAGCAAAATGCATGTTTCCAACGTTAATCGCTTTAATAGGTACATTTCCTTCTACTAAAGTTCTTGCGTCTGCAGGTGTTTTAACGACAATGAAAATCTTTTGTCGATCAGCAGCCCTATCAATGATGTCAATCGTTTTTTCAAGAGTGAAGAAACGAATATCGGCACCAGATGAATCGGCTGTTGTGGACATCAGCTTTTGCTGTAAAGGATCTTTTGCGGCTAAGTCATTGGCAACCAAAATTAAGTTTGCATTCAAGGCACGGGTCCAAGTAACTCCAACTTGTCCATGAACCAATCGATTATCAATTCTAGTTAATAAAATGTCTGCGGCCATATTTGTTCACCTCCTTATCCATTGATTTAAAATAAAATAAGAAACTAACATTTATAAACAAAATAATTCATTTATTGATGCGTTTCTGTTTACAAGCTAATGATAGCAAAGCGCTTTCATTTGTCAAGACTATTTTTGAAATTTTCTTTTATTAGTTTAATTCAAACAGAAGACTCAAAACTAAATTTAGAGTTTTCTTGCAGAAATGTTTCTATATATAGTAAAAACATAAGAATTTATGAAGAACATTCAATAGTATTTGATTGATTTATGATTGACTATTAAAAAAAAATATGATAGATTGTTAGTGAACACAAACAAACAAATAAAAACATTTGCAAGCTTGCTTAAAACAAAAACAAAAGGAGAGATTTGCATGAAAGTCGTAATTGGTTCAGACAAAAAAGGATTTAATTTAAAGGAACAAGTTAAGAAGTATTTGTTGGATCACAGCTACGAAGTAATTGATGTTAGTGAAAAGCCTGCAGAAGACTTCGTAGATTCTTCACTTGCTGTTACCAAAGAAGTTTTAAATGGTAATGCTGACAAAGCGGTTATGTTTGATGAATATGGTGTAGGTTCTGCCATGGCAAGTAACAAGGTTAAAGGAATGGTTACTGCTAATGTGGTTGAAGAGAATACAGCACATATGACAGCGATGCATAATGGTGCAAAGGCGATTTCACTTGGTAGTGGCGTTGTTGGTGAGAAGTTAGCATATAACATTGTTCAATATTATTTGGATACAGAGTATGCTGGCGGTCGTCATCAAGTTCGTTTGGATATGCTGAATAAGATGATCTAAAGTGTGCTGAAAAGAGCGGTTATTTGCTGAGCAGAGTCTAGCATGGCGAATGATCCGGGTTTTAGGATCGTTCGTTATGTGTAACTCAGCGGAGGCAAATGCTCTTTGAAGCCGATCTAAAGTGTGTGAAGAAGGACGTTTATTCACCGAGCAGTTCTAGATTAAAGTGAACAGAATGTCATATCAAAAATTGAAACCGTTTTAAAAACAAGTAAACATAAAATACGAGGAGGAGCCAGTCTAACTAGATGCTTTAGCAGCGTAGTTCAGATGGACATCCGTCCCGAAAATAAACATTAATTTTGAGGAGGAAAATCACATGATTATTTCTATTGGTAATGACCATATTGTTACAGATGTTAAAATTAAGCTTTCAAATTTCTTGAAGTCCGAAGGATACACGGTTATCGATGAAGGAACTTACGATACAACTCGGACCCATTACCCAATTTATGGCAAACGAGTTGCTGAAGATGTTGCTGATGGCCGGGCTGATTTGGGTGTTGTTCTTTGTGGTACTGGGATTGGTATCAATACTGCAGCCAACAAAAACGAAGGAATCCGTGCTGCTTTAACACCTAACTTGCTTACTGCACGTTATGCTAAAGAAGAATTGAATGCTAATATCATTGGTTTTGGTGGCGCAACAGTTGGTGAACATCTTTGTGAAGATATTATTTCGGTATTCTTGAACTCTGAATATAAAGAAACACCAGAAAACAAGAAGATTATCGATAAAATCGACCATATTGCGAAACCAAACCCAGATCAAAAAGATAACCCACACTTCTTTGATGAAGAAAATGAAAAATGGGCTGAAGGCGTTTATCACGACTAGAGAGTGCTTTCAAAAGGTGAATAACTTTTGAGCATTAGTCTCAGTAAGAGCAATCATTTTTTTGAAATGCTGTCTTATTGAAAAAATGTAACAAGCGACCTATAATGAAACCGTTAAATAATTCATGAGTAATCATGAAAAAACAAAAAAGGGGTAATTATTTTATGTTGAAATTAACACCAGGCAAGGAAAAAGGAATCAAAGCTTTATCTAATAAAGATGGCGTTATTGATGCTTTAGCAATTGACCAACGTGGCTCACTCAAAAAAATGATTGGTGCTGCAAGTGGCAAAGAAGCATCACAAAAAGAAATCGAAGACTTTAAAGTTGCTGTATCAAGTGAATTAACACAATATGCAACAGGTATTTTGTTGGATCCTCAATACGGACTTCCAGCTTCAAAGGCTCGTGCAGATGGTGCTGGCTTATTGCTTGCATACGAACGCACTGGTTATGACGCTACTGAGCCTGGCCGTTTCCCAGACATTTTGGATGACTGGTCAGTTCGTCGTTTGAAGGAACAAGGCGCTGATGCCATCAAGTTCTTGCTTTACTACGATCCAGATGAAGGCGGAGATATTAATCATCGCAAACAAGTCTTTATCGAACGTTTAGGCAGTGAATGCAAAGGCGAAGATATGCCATTATTCTTGGAATTAGTATCATATGATGCTAACAACGACGATGCAACTGGCAAGGAATTCGCTAAAGTAAAGCCACATAAGGTTATTGAAATGACTAAAGAATTTTCAAAGCCACAATATGGTGTTGATGTCTTGAAGCTTGAAGTTCCAGTTAACCAAGCATACGTTGAAGGATTTGCTAAAGACAGTTCTGATGTTGTTTATAGTAAAGCAGATGCTGCTAAGTACTATAAGGAACAAAGCGATGCAACTGACTTACCATTCATCTTCTTGAGTGCTGGTGTTTCAGCTGAATTATTCCAAGCAGAATTGAAGTTTGCTAAAGAAGCAGGCTCAACATTTAACGGTGTCCTTTGTGGCCGTGCAACATGGCGTCATTCAGTTGAACCATTTGCTGGTGAAAGCGAAGAAGCCGGTCATAAGTGGTTACAAACACAAGGCCGTAAGAACATTGAAGATTTGAACAAAGTCTTAGCTGATACAGCAACTTCATGGTTCGACAAAGTTCAAAAATAATTGCTTTTAACCTTAAGAGTTGTGCCAAGTTGGTGCAACTCTTTTTCTAAAAATGGAGATAATTTATGAGTAATTTTGATGCAATTAAAAAGGCCAATCCAGATAAAACTATTTATGATATTAATAGTGATGCATTTGCCAATTATGGCCTAGTCTATAAGCAGTATGATCTAAGTAAAGTAACAGATTACATGGATTCTCAAATCAAGATTCCAAGTGATCATAACGATTATATTCCAGATGATAAGGCAATTGAAGATGATGCTACAATTCAACAAATTGCGACTGATGTTTATGCTGGAATGCCAATTTCAGCAGGTCCTTGTATGGGGCAGAGCACTTCGTTTTCAGCAATTGAATTTCATCAGGGGAGTGAAGTTAATATTACTTTCACCGATGTTGTAATGGTCTTAGGTAAACGCCAAGACATTCATGATTATGAGTACAATGCTGAAGAAAATGCTAGACTCTTCTTTGTACCACGTGGCACAGTATTTGAAATGTACAGTGACACGTTACATTACAGTCCATGCAAGGTGGATAATAGTGGTTTTAAAGCAATTGTCATGGTATTGGAAGGAACCAATCAACCATTACCAGCAGGTTTTAAAACAACCAATAAAATGATTGTCAAAAAAAATAAGTTCCAGATGGCGCATGCCGTTAGAACTGACAAGATTGCACAGGGAATCTTACCTGGTGTCAAAGGCAAATTAATCGACATTAAGCCAATTCAAAAATAAAGAGGTAGATCGAAATGGCTGACACAGAAAAGAAAACATTATCAACAGAAGAAAAAAATGAAATTGATACCGTAGAAACATTACAGCAATCAAAGATCAAAGAACAAATTGCTGAGTTTCCAATTACCAAAGCGTAATAGTTGAAGATAAAAAATGGTGCTACCTATTAAAGGTAGCACCATTTTTTGATTACTTTATTTTATCTAATTTACGAGGGGTAATTCCTAATTCGACAAGTTGACGATTAACCAACTCATCGTGAATTCGATTTAACTTATCTTGTGTAATTTTATCTTTACCAGTAGGTTCAATTAAACATGCTGGCATGTCAGTTTGTTTTTTATCACTCATTTTGCCACCTGCTTTCTTGAGTTACTTCATTTTCTCATGCTGGGAGGCAAAACAGAAATAAACTGCTTGCTGATAAGCTTATTCACTAAAGGTTGAAAGTACAAAGCTTTACCAGTTCGGAGGCGTTTTGGCCTCAGGGGTGAAATTTATCTTAGCGGTTTTCCGCTTAGATAAAGGTCGATTTTGAAGACAAGTGAACTGCTTGGCTTCAAATCGTACCCACCCCGTTCCAGGCCAAGTGAGCCGGAAAACGACAATTAACCTAACTTTGGTGGACTAAAATGCTTTATAACAGTAACTGAAGTTATTTTTGTGCCTTCAAGCTTTAGTTATTCATTATAAGTTGTCACTTTAGCCGTCGCATCGGTAAATTCTAAAATATTAACACTGCCATTTTTAATTGGTAAATGGACATCGATGGTTGGATCCAGTAATTGAATGAGGCTTCTCATCGCATCACTATGGGAAACAACGAGTAAAGTATCGCCATTGTTGGCGTTTTTGACAAGTTGGTCGATCCCGGCAAGAATTCTCTTCTTAAAGGTTTGACTATCTTCAGCGTCTTTAAAAGGATCGGCATTGTGCATTGCATCACGGGCTTCATAAAAAGAATGATCTTCTAAAAAGGAGTCGACACCATCGTATCCAAGTGGGCGACAGATTGTATCCCAGGTTTCAGGACCATTAGCACCTTCAAAGTAACCAAAGAAAGCTTCCCGCAAATTAGTTAATTGCGTTACAGGTAAATCAGTGTTTTTAGTATCTTCTAAAATGAAGTGGGCGGTATCAACTGCACGGGTGAGGTCACTAGAGAAAGCCTGTGTAAAGTGGATTCCCTGCAATTTTTTAGCTGCATCATGAGCATCTTGAATGCCCTGTGGTGTGAGTGGTGCATCGGCCCAGCCTTGCATCCGGTCATATTTATTAAGATAAGTTTCACCATGACGAACGAGATAAACGGTAAATTTTTTGATAAGAATCCTTCCATTCTGAGAGGGTTCAAAAGTTGCCTTTTGAACGCGTTTTTACCATATAAGAGTAAAAACACTCTCGATAATTAATAAGATAAAAGAACAGTGCAATTTTGCACTGTTCTCATTTTAACATTTTTAATTAGTAAAAATCGGTTTATGAAAATTCAATTCCATATTCAAAGGATTGGGTTTCGCCTGGTTCAGCAAAATTATTACCCTTTTTGTTAGCCCAATCAGTTGGATGATCACTAGCTTGATCTGGCAAACCAGCAAAGGGTTCAATGCAAAGATAAGGTTCAGTGGCATTTTCCATGGTCCAAAGCGTGACGTATGGGAAATGCTTGATGTTTAATTTAATTTGATGGGCAGTCTGATCGGAGCTAACCGTGACTGTTTCAATCTTTTTGGCATCCAGGATAATTAAACCATCATCAAATGTGCTATGATCTAATTTCAAAACATTACCATCAAGAGCTTCAAATGGAGCCTTTGTGCCATCACGGAAAGGTGCTGGATTAATGCCTAATTTTTGAATTTCCTTTGGATGAGGACCGAATGTTAAGCGATAGTCTTCAAAAACACCGTCATCATCGATAGGGATGTTAAGGCCAGGATGAGATCCCAAGGCATATGGCATTGTTTGTTTGTCATTGTTTGTAACACTATACTTTGTTAAGAGTTGGTTGCCAACTAGTTTATAATCAACTTGTAAAGTGAAATCAAATGGATAATATTCCTTAGTTTTCGGACTAGCTTTTAATTGAAGCAAAACTTGATCGTCGGCTTTACGAACATTCTCCCATTGTAAATCACGGGCGAAACCGTGTTGAGGCATTGGATAAGTTTGACCATCAACCACATAGTGATCATCATTTGATCTCCCAATTGATGGGAAAAGAATCGGGGCATGACGTTTCCATGCTTTTCCATTCCAAATGTAATCAAACTGTCCTTTAACATCTGTCACATGAGTGATTTGCGCACCAAGTTGATCAATTTCAACTTCTAGTTTACTGTTTTTAATTGTAATCATTCATATTGCCTCTTTTCAATTTATTGGGTACAGGTATATGATGGAACAGTTGACAATTAATGTAAAGGCTTTCTCTGATGAAATTTGAGAACTTTAGAAATCTTTCAAACTATTTCAGAAAACTTAAGAAAAAATTCTAATTAAAGGCAACAAAGGTGGAGGTACTGAATTTTGATCAAAATGATAGCACTAGATTTAGATAATACATTACTTAATTCGGACAAAAAGATTAGTGAAGCTAACACTGCGGCATTAAAAAAGCTACATAAGGCAGGTAAAGCCGTTGTATTATGTACAGGTCGCCCGATTAATGCAATTTGGGATTGGCTTAAACAATTAGGGCTAATGAACGAAAAAGATTATTCTGTTAATTTTAACGGGTCGCTCGTAATTCATAATGTGGATAAAAAACCATTGATGGAAAAAGGAATGAAACGGGATCACTTTACGCATTTACATGAGTTCTGTGAGGCACATAACTATCCGTTAGATATTCTTGATTTTAACGGCGTTTATCCAATCAACGACTTACCACTTTCGGGCTATGAAAAACGGTTGGGGGGCAATATGCACTTTTTGCACGTGCCCTTCGCTAAAATTCCGGATGTCGACTACAGCAAGGCAGTTATCTGTACCGAACCGGCAACGTTAGATAAAATTGTGGCCGAAATGCCAGCGCAATTAAGCAAGGAGTTTCACATTGTGCGTTCGCAGCCAATGATTCTCGAATTCTTAAAGCCCGGAATTGATAAGGGCTCAGCTCTGGATGTGTTATTGGACCATTTGGGCTGGACGAGAGAAAATTTGATGACGTTCGGGGATGCCGAAAATGATTTGGAAATGTTGGCTAGTGCCGGTGTTGGGGTGTCAATGGCAAACGGGACACCGGAAGCCAAAAAGACTGCCAATCATGTGACTGTTTTGGATAATAATCATGACGGGGTTGCTGATTTCTTGAAAACATATTTCGCTAAAAATGAGTAATATAAAAAAAGTTGCTAAGGTTGGTTTTGTTGAGAGAACTGAATCTTAGCAATTTTTTTGAGGGCAAATTAGTTGCGTGCACAACTATATAGACATATAATATGAAATCAAGAGGTGATAGTTTTGACAGAGTCTCGCGATAATTCGATTCACAAATGGTTAATGATTGCTAGTCGGCAAGTCAGTCAGAGTCTTGATCAGCAGCTTGCAGAAATTGGATTGAGCGCCAGTCAGTATTTTTATATTTTAAAAATTCATGATAACCCTGGTCTTACCCAAAAAAAGTTGGGAGAAACTGAATTTATTGATCCAAGTAATGTCACTAGAGCAGTTAAACAATTGATTACGCAAGGTTTTGTAAAACGTCATCCGCATCCGCAAGACAAACGGGCTTATCAACTTGTTTTAACTGACAAGGGGACAACAGTTTATCCACAAATCCTGCAGATTCTTGATGCTGAAGAAGCTAAGTTAATCACAGGTATCAAAGCACAAGATTCAAATTTCGATCAAAAAAGTTTTGTTAATGCCTTACGAACAATGAGTCATATCCATGATAATTCAGATGAAAATTAAGGAGAAAAATTATGAAAATTATTACCGTTGAAGAGCATTTTGATACACCAGCAAACATTAAGCAGTTTAACGCCTATTCTAAAGTGAAAAACAATAATCCTCACCAAGAAATTTTGGGGAAGACTTTAACTAATTTCGATAAACGGATTGAATATATGGATAAGTATGGAATCGATATGCAGGTAATTTCTGATGCTGGTAATTCGCCACAAGTATTACCTGATGAATATATTGTTGATGCTTGTCGTGCCCAGAATGATACGTTGGCAGAAGCCGTTTCTGCACGTTCAGATCGCTTGGCTGGTCTAGCTGCCTTACCGGTTAACAAACCAGAAGAGGCTGCGAAGGAACTCGAAAGAGCGGTTAAAACGCTTGGATTAAAGGGAGCTATCATTAGTGGTACGATTGATGGGCAATTCCTAGATGATCCGAAATTCGAACCAATCTTTGCCATGGCTGCTAAGTTGGATGTGCCTTTGTATTTGCACCCTGGGGTTATTAAAGATGAGCAGAAGGCCATTTTATATGACAGTAAGGCTTATTCACCAGCATTGGCTACGTTTATGGGCGGTGCTGCATGGGGCTGGCACATGGAGCAAGGTGTTCAGATGGTTCGTTTAATTATTTCGGGCTTAATGGAAAAGTATCCAAACCTTAAATTAGTTTCCGGTCACTGGGGTGAATTTGTCCCAATGTTCTTGGAACGACTATCGGAGTTTTTGCCATTCTCAGGTCTTGATTTGCCTCATTCATTTGAGTATTACTATAAACGGAACGTGTATGTCACCCCATCTGGCATGTTCACGGATCCTCAATTGCAGATGGTTCTTACCGAAATGGGTGCCGATCACTTAATGTATTCAGAGGATTATCCTTATATTGAACGAAAAGATAGCGTTAAGAAGTTCATTACTGAAGCTGATCTTAGTGACGAGCAACGTGAACAGTTTGCCCATGGAACAGCAGAAAAACTATTCAAACTATAGAAAATTAAAATGGTCATTACGTGCTTTCGATTGAAAAAGCAAACGTAATGGCCATTTTTGATATCAAAAAACTAAAAAAGTACTTGCCGTGAAGTGAACTTTAAGGTTTATGATAAATACTGTAGAATGTTAGGTAAAGGACTTAAAATTTATTTGGGAGATGTCTTTATGAAAGCAGCAGTATTTATGGGACCAGGAAAAATGGAAGTTCATGAAGTAGAAAAGCCACAAATTGAAAAACCAACTGATGCACTGATTAAAATTGTGAGAGCCTGCGTGTGTGGGTCTGATTTATGGTGGTATCGTGGCATTTCAAAACGAGACACGAACGTCACAGTTGGTCATGAAGCAATCGGGGTTGTAGAAGAAGTTGGGTCTGAAGTTACGGATATCAAACCCGGAGACTTTGTTGTCGCACCATTTACCCATGGATGTGGTCATTGTGCTGCATGTTTAGCAGGTTTTGATGGTGATTGTTTGAATCCGGTATCTGGGACTAAGGGTGGCTATCAAGCTGAATATTTACGATATACAAACGCTAACTGGGGATTAGTAAAGATTCCTGGTCAACCCAAGGATTATTCTGATGCACAATTAAATTCACTTTTAACCTTGTCAGATGTCATGGCAACTGGCTATCATGCAGCCGCAACTGCTGAAGTTAAAAAAGGCGATACAGTAGTTGTGATGGGTGATGGTGCGGTTGGTTTGTGCGGCGTCATTGCTTCTAAACTACGTGGTGCCAAACGTATCATTGCGATGAGTCGGCACGAAGATCGGCAAAAGTTGGCACTTGAGTTTGGCGCAACCGATATTGTTCCAGAACGTGGGGATGAAGCTGTAAAACACGTGATGGAATTAACTGGTACCGGTGCAGATGCTGTGCTTGAGTGTGTGGGCATGGAACAATCCGTTGATACGGCTGTAAAGGTTGGTCGTCCCGGTGCAGTTGTTGGTCGAGTGGGGATTCCTCAAAAAGCAGATATGAATACGAATAATCTTTTCTTCCGGAATATTGGTTTACGTGGTGGAATTGCAGCTGTGACAACGTATGATAAAGAAATTTTATTGGATGCTGTTTTGGCTGGCAAGATTAATCCTGGAAAAGTATTCACAAAACGATTTGATTTGGATCATATTGAAGATGCTTATGAAGCAATGGACAAACGAACTGCTATTAAGTCCTTGTTGGTCATTAGCGAAGGGTAAATAAATCAAAAATCACGTTAATCAAAATTCATACTGTTTAGAAACTGAAAATATGTTTAAATTGGCTAGTTAAAAGAGTTGTGAGGAAATCAAATGGCTAAAATTGGATTGTGAGTTTTACTGCACTAAATAATTGCTTTGTTATTGTGATCAAAGAAAGTGCAGGCATCATTATGATTAAATACTCAAAACAAATACCAAATCAAGATCAATTAGTTAGTTTATATGCTGCCGTTGGTTGGGTTGCATATACACAAAACAAAGAAAATTTAGAAAGTGCATTTCAAAATTCGGTAGCTATCACTGCATGGTCGAATGAAAAGCTAGTGGGTTTATCAAGAGGAATAACAGATAAGCAAACTATTTTGTTTATTCAAGATGTTTTAGTATTGCCTGATTATCAACGGCAAGGGATTGGAAGCAACTTAATAACTAAATTAGCGCGAGCCTACCCTGTTGGTCAGACAGTTTTGATTACGGATGATGAGGACGCAACAAAGGTTTTTTATACATCAGTTGGATTACTGGATGCTGAAAAAAATCATATTCGTACCTTTTTCAAAGATACGCGATGGAATTAATAATTGTATAGATGGTATTGACGATGTAATAAATGTACGACTGGTTTTACCCGAGACGTACAATGAACCAAAATTGGAGAAACTGTTAGATGACTGATAAAGAAAATGCTGAAAAAATCATGCAAAAGTATGATCGTAATTTTGGAACTTTTTCAAAAGATGCTACACGTAAAGAATACAAAACGGTTCTTCATTATGTAACACAAGAGGCAAATCGTAAACAGCGCGATGTGGCTGGATTAAAATAGAAATATTTGCCTCGTGATTTCTATTTACGAAAAAATAAGATCATTTCTGGATGCCAAAAAAGCATTTGTGAAATGATCTTATTTTAATTTTAAAGGTTGAAAGTACAAAAATGACTTCAGGTGCTGCCATTAAGCAGTTTAGCCTAACGAAATTATGTTGATTACCGCATGATTATTTGTAATAATTAGATAGATTTATTTAAAATTTCGAATTACCTTTGCCAATTGAAACTGATTTTGGTCAAAGTGATAAACAAAAATGGTTCCGTTGGAAAAGCCTTTTTGCAGTTCTTCTGTGGGATCCTGTAGCATGCGTAAAAAATTAAAACAGGCGCCACTATGAGAAACGGCCAACACTTGGCCATTATCTGGTTTTGTCATAATTGAGGTGAGACACGTAAGCATTCGTTTTCCAACGGTATTTGATGATTCACCACCATAAGGCAAGAAAAATGTTTCGTAATCTTTTGGAGTTTGAGGATTTAGATCTTCACTTTCTCCTTCAAAGGCACCAAAATTTTGTTCTTTCAGATCTTTTAAGCGCGTGTAGGGCATGCAATTTTGTAAGATCAATTCTGTTGTATCACAACAACGTTCTGAAGTTGAACTATAAGCGTGATCAAGGTGGATCTTTTTAAAGAATTCACCTAATTGGGTTGCTTGGTTAATGCCATTTTGGGTCAGCGGTGAATCACACCAGCCCTGAATTTTATGTTCCACATTAAAAAGTGTTTCACCATGACGAACAAGGTATAAAGTTTTCATTAGTTTCACCTGCTTAATAAAATTGAGGTTTCTTAGCGTTACCCTCTATTTAAATACTACTCCTTGAAGTATACTTCAAGTCAAGAGGTGAAGATCTTGAAAATTGATGCAGTAGCAAAACAGTTTCATATTTCTACAGCAACGCTTCGGTATTATGAACGAGAAAATTTGTTAGGGCCAATAAAACGAGTAAACGGGATTCGCAATTTTCAATCAGCCGATCTCAAACGGATTGATTTTATTTTATGTGTGAAAGAATGTGGCATGACGCTCGGCCAAATAAAACATTTTCTTGAGATTTATCAGCAGGGTGATGAAACGGTGGCCGAACGATTATCTATTTTACAAAAACAGCTAGGTCAGTCAGAGGTGAAGGCAGCCCAATTAGATCAATCTATGCAACATTTAAAAGCTAAAATTAAAGACGTGCAGGCTTTAATGCCAGAATAAAAAAAGAGATCAAGCTTACCTAAGATTATAGGTTTGCTTGGTCTCTTTTGTGATACCTAAAACAAATTGAGTTTTTAGTTATTCACCGAATGATTACGGATAATTAGTTTAAAGGTAATTTGATAAATAATGATAAACAAGAGCACATCTAAAGCCCAGCTAAGAATCATTGTGGCAATTCCAGCCCCAGTCAAATGTTGGGTAAGCATGTAGCCGGCAATTGCAAATACGATTAAAGCTAAAGGTGTTGACTGCCAAGCTTGTTTGGTGAGATGCTCACGGCCAATTTTTGCCATGTAAGGCAAGACCGCAGAAAGCGCAATAAAGATAAGTGGAATCACAATGTTTAAAGTTAATTCTTTGGTGTAGAGCACGGTACCAGGGTTGGCATCAGTTGGTCGAATTCCCATAATTGAGAAGATCAACGTAATCAATAAACACCAAAGTCCGACTAACCAAGCAAAGCGATCACTTTTAATAAACTTGTATTCTGACGGATAATCTTTGCTTTTTGCGCGAATCCGCATGAAGGCATAGAACACGAAACTTGTGACAAATGGGGACACAATTCCGTTGATATTTAATAACCAGTTGAACATATCATTGATACTTGGAAGCCAGTTACTTAAGAACAATACCAGCGAAACGATGGCAGTTGTCAGCCAGTACCCATTAATTGGCAAACCATCACTGTTTAATTTTGTGAGGCGTTTTGGCAGATACTTTTTAGAAACATCTGAAATAAAGATTCGGGTGCTGGCATCCAAAATAACAGCCAGTTGCGCACACATATAAACGAATTGGGCAACGGCAAAGATGTACATCAAGGTGTTACCCATGCCGAATTGTTTGCCAAGCGCTTGAAAGGCATAGTAGGAACCATTCATTTTTAAGTCATAAGGCAGATGATGAGCGTTAAAGAAGACACCCAGTGAGAATGAGCCAAAGACGGTTAGAAAACCGGTCATTACTAAGAGCATCATCATCGCTTTAGGAAAATCGCGATTACCATGTTTCATTTCTTTAACGTAAGGGCCGGCTAATTCGGCACCATTAATGGCAAAAATTAACAAACCAAACGTAGATAAGAAATGACCATCGATTTTTGGAATAAAGGCCTGTAAGTTAAATGGTTGCGTTTCGATGTGGCGGCCATGCATTAAAGCGGCCACGGTCATAACCACAAACAGGATTGTCATGATAAACATGGCGGCGCCACCGACAGTACTCATAATTTCTAGGGATCTATTCTTGAATAAATGCTGGAACCAGATAAAGCCGATAAAAATAATGGCCGTGAAAATGGCAAACATGAAAGTCGACATGTATTTATTGAGATCACCATTTCCTTTAACCAACCAACTGATGGACACAACCACCGAATTGGCGACATCAACGACGTAAGGAAGACCGGCAATCCAGTACAGGAAAGCCACCATGTAACCAGCTAAATCGCCGTTGGTGGAACGAATCCATGATGATAAACCGCCACCTTCGTTTTGAAAAGTGGAACCTAACTGGCCGACCATCATTTCGTAAGGCCAAACGAAGAGGATCAACATGATGATCCAAGTGGTAACAATCGCTAAACCTTGATTATGGAAATTGTAGATTAAATCATCAAAACCAATGACAGTTACAAAATCCATTAAAGCAACCACGGGCCAGCTTATGTAATGCTTATTGGTATCTAAGGGTGAGTCTTTCATTTTTAAATTCTCCTATTTTAATTAATTAGTTTATCTATCTGATTAAAGTAATTAACAGAAATTTGAGAATCCTGAATGGTTAATTTTGTAACGCTGCCGTTACTGGGACTGGTTGTAATATCCATGTCCGGTGCGTAGCGGCCCACAATACTGCGAATTGTGGTGCCATGCGAGACAACCAAAATTTTATCGCGGTCTTGACTGTGATCAATTAGGTAATTAAAACCCTTATCTAACCGTTGCCAAAAATCTTGATGATCTTCGGCCTCATGAAAAGGATCAGCAGCTTTAACGGCGTTTTTTGATTCACTAATATCATGATCAATCAAAAATTCGTGAAAGGTGCGTACGGAACTAATGGGCTGCAAAACTTGGAACCAAGTTTGCGCGGAGTCAGCACCTTCAAAATAACCATAGAATTCTTCTCGAAACTCTGCTAATTGTTTGACAGTGAGTCCCGGCGATTTATTACTATGGACGATGGTGTTGGCGGTATTAAACGCGCGCGTGGTATCACTAGAGTAGGCAGCGGTGAACGGAACATTTGCTAAGCGTTGACCTGCAACTTCTGCATCGTGCCAGCCCTTTTTAGTTAGGGGCGAATCAGACCAACCTTGCATCCGATTATATCGGTTGAAAAAGGTTTGCCCGTGACGCACAAAATAAACTTCAAATGTTTTCATAAAATTACTCCTTTCCGTTTAATGTCCGAAAGTTATTGTATCACAGGCCATGACTGTAGTTGTAGCCTTATTTTGGTTTTAATTAATCTAAATTAAAAGATATCGCTTACAAAAAACAAGTAATCCATCGGTTATCAACCAACGAATTACTTGTTTTGGAAAATTAGTTTAGTTTACCGAGTTCTTGACGAATTTCTTCTGTATCTTCTTTGTTGCCAGTAAAAATAATGCGATCATTTAATTCTAGTTGGGTCGAACCGGCTGGTCGGATTACGTGGCGGTTACGAAAGATTTGACTGATTGTAATTTTATTAATAAACGGTAGATTTTTGATTTCAGTCCCTGTGTATTTACGGTTACGAACTTGAACTTCAAAAATTGCGTTTTTAGTATCATTCAAGAGAAGCAAGGTTGACGGTGTTTCAATCAGTCCTCGGAGCATGGCAATGTTTACAGCAGGCGTGTTGTAAACCTCAATTCCGAGCTCTTGCAATTCTTTTTCATGGGCGCTCAGAATATTACGATCTTCAAAACGCACAATGACACGGCGCACTCCGTAAGCTTTAGCCGCCTTTGCTAATTCATAATTTTCTTGCGCGCGGAAATGACCCACAACCAAAATGTCAGTATCAAACACGCCCTGTTTAATTAACTCATCAGCGTCCAGATTGGCCACCAGGTGGGTTTGGACTTCACTATTATAGGTGTGAAAATTCTTTTCATTATCAGTGTACATCTGAATATCATACCAACCTTGAGTGAGCTGCTGAGCAACAGGCACGGTGAAAATATTTGTACCAATGAAATGGACGATTTGTTTCTTGAGATCTTCCGGTTCCGGTTTATAGGCCTTGTTAAAAATCAGAGGTGCTACGATACAAGTCAAAATGGCGGCCAGTAAAAAGGCGCCAGATTGGTGACTATTGATGGTATGCATGTTTTTAGCAACCTGCAAAATGGCCACAACCATCGTAATGGTGGCAGTTGATAAACTGGTTCCGGCAATGGCATTCATGTTTTTAAAGCGTAATTTTAAGATTGGATAGACAGCCAGTTTGGCAATAATATAAGCAATAAAAAATAAAGGAATCAAAGTCACAGCCTGTGGATCACTTAATAGGGTTCGCAAATTCAGACCAATACCACTCATCATGAAGAAAATTGGGATGAAGAAGCCATAACCAATGGAATCTAGTTTATCCTTAGTGCTTTCACTGGGTCGTAAAAGTTTGAGGATGATTCCGGCGATGAAGGCACCCAAAATATTTTCTGCACCGACTGAAGAAGCAACGGTGACCATTGCGACAATTAGAAAGAACGCCAACCGGATATCAAGTTGCGTGGTTGATTTATTAATTTGTTCAAAGAAGTTAAAGAATAATTTAAAGCGGCGAAGGAGGAAAACGGCTACGACAATAATTAAAAGCAGTAACCAAAGACTTTTACTGCCACTACCAAAGAATGAAGCATAAAAAGTTAAGCCTAGCATGGGCACCACTTCACCTAAAACGGCAATTAGGAGCACTGTTTGTCCAAAAGCTTTACTTAGTAATTCGTTTTCCTTTAAAGTAGCAATCACAATCCCAAGGGAAATAGTTGCAAATAAAATAGCTGCCAACCAAAAATCAGAAAAAAGATGGGCCCATTTAAAGATTCCAGCCAGACCTAATGAGATAACAATTACGGTCAGGTAGGACAGACAGGCCAATACAACCGGTGACCATTTTGAATCCTGGGCCGCATTCTTTTTAGCAAGTGGCGAAAGCTCTGTTTTGGGTTTCTTAAATAAATCGAAGTTGATTTCCATCCCACTTAAAAATAAGAGGATAATCACACCGATGTCGGACAGTTGTTTTAAAATGGCGGTCGGATGGACAATGTTAAGCAAACTTGGTCCTAGAATGATACCAAGGATAATCTCAACAACGGCCGTTGGTAAAAAGTTGATTTTAAAACGCGCCATCAACATGGGTGTGATTAGCGCTGCAAATAACATAATAAGTAATGAGACTTGATTCATAATAAGTTCCTCCCGCACCATCATAAATAGGGAATCAAAATAGTACAAGTAATTTTGCTAAAAATGTTGAAAAAGTTTGCAAATAAATTAACTAAAGATGGAAAAATGCTCCAATTATTATTATTAAACGGTTTAGTCCAGCAAAATCAGGTTAATTGCCGTTCTCCGGCTCACCTGGCCTGGAACGGGGTGGCACGATTTGAAGCCAAGAAAATCACTTGTCTT
>NZ_JQBD01000032.1 GCF_001437255.1 Pediococcus damnosus
CATACTTGACTTATCACCACAAGGCTTAAATCATTTAATCCGATGTTTTTCTGAACACCTTTATTGTTATACGAAATCATAACGGTTGCAACCGCTTTCTTAATGTTACCGTTAACACTTTTCTTTTATCTATTTTCAATAATTACAGGATTTTGATTTATTTGTATAACCCCATGCTTCACTTTCACGTCTGAGCCGTCTATTAGATTAGTATATAAACCATCTTCAAGTTTTACTTTTGCTACACCACTTTGACTTTTTAAAGAAAAAATACCAATCCTAACTTCCTTTTTTTGTGAGAATTGAACTTGAACAATATCGTTTTGCTGGCTTGTCAATTCATACTTACCAGCAACTTGTATTCTATCCTGCTTCAACTCATGCATTTTTTTAATTAAACCAGAAAAATCCAAGTTAGTATTCCAATGGATTTTATCATCCTCAAATAATGACGGTGTATGCTTTACTCCATATTCTTGCCCGGCATAAACTAACATCGCACCCTTCTGAAACTCAGAGAATGCTGTCCAATTCAATAAATCATTTTCATTTTGAATAAGTTGATGTGCTCTTAAATTGTCATGATTTTCTAAATCACGCATTTTTATATAATTATATGGATATGCAACGTCCTGCCGATTCAACACGTTCACATAATCAGCCAATGTCGATTTTCCTGACAAATAATCATGCCAATCCTGATCAATATCGTAGTCATAGGCCATATCAAAGGCCCGATAGATCTCACCATCCGATGAAATCCAGAATCCTTTGCTACGAATTTCACGAATATAATCTCCACCCGTTGATTCTGCTAACCAAACTGTATCAGGATTAGTTTTGGCAACTTCTTTACGGGCTTCCAGCCAAAATGGCAAAGGTACTTGTGGGGCTACGTCACAACGAAAACCATCCACAATTTTCGCGTACTGTTTTAAAGTTTCAATCTGATAACTCCATAAATCATGATTACTATAATCAAGCTCCGCCACATCAGACCACTCAGGATTTTTGTTATACAACTTTCCAGTCTCATCATGTAAGAACCACTCTGGATGGTCTTTTAATAAAACTGAATCTCGCGACGTATGATTGTAAACAATATCAATCATCAGTTTCATACCGGATTGATGAATTTGATCTGCTAAATGCACTAAATCATCCCAAGTTCCTAACGCCGGATCCACTTTTCGATAATCTTGAATTGCGTATGGTGACCCTAATTTCCCTTTGCGAGCCACTTTGCCAATCGGATTAATCGGTAACAACCAAATAAAATCTGTCCCTAAAGCTTTAATTCTGGGAAGATCCTTCTCTAATGCTTTCAACGTTCCTTCTTGCGTGTGATTTCTCACAAAAACACTATAAATTTGTAATTTGCGTAAATCTACACTTGTTTCATCTGCCATTTGCTAACTCCTCCTGTTTGCTTTGTTATTTCTCCGTCAACACAATACTGCCGCCTGCATCCATCGTTACAACGTTATCAACCAACGAATTCGCCTTGTTAGATAAAATTGTATGAATAATTTTAATTGTTGGAATATGATAGGTTACTGATTTATCTCCTAAATTAACAACCACAAATCCTTTTATCCCATCAAGCTCGCGCTTGTAAGCATAAACGTCCCTTTCCGTATCCAATAACACATAACTGCCTTCAGAAAACAAAGGAAGTTTTTTAATTTTCAATACCGCTTGGTAAAAAGCCAGCAGTCCTTCGCTATCAGCGATAGAACTTTCGGCCGTGACTGCATTATGATCGGCCCAATTCCACGGATGATGGTTTGAAAAACCAACGTATTTCCCAACTTGCCATTGAAATGGTCCACGAGCCGTCATTTCATCCTGTTGATTTAACAACTGCAGAATTTCTTCATCAGGATAATCAAGATTTTGCAATAATTGAATTAAGTCCAATGCCCGCTGATCATGAAAATCCTTCAGTTTCTTATACTTTAAGTTGCGCATACCAATTTCTTCACCATAATAAATAATTGGAATTCCTCGTTGCAAATACATGACAACCGCTAAAGCTTTAGGCATATCCAGATTGTCTTCACTAATATTCAAACGATCCAAAACTCTACTAATATCATGATTCCCCCAGGTTAAAGCTGGTAAACTAATATTTTTTAGCACCGCTTCCCAAACTGAAAAAGTATCTTTCAGTTTTTCAGCATCTAACTGACGAGGTTGAAAGAATTTGGGAATTTGCGGATCTTTCGTTGGATAGATTTCCCCATAGTTGTCAGAAGTTACCACCATGTCGCACCCAGGCTGATCTGGACGCGTATATTCAGCTGCCTGATAGGCATCTGCCGAAGAAGCCTCTCCAAGAAAAAATGCATCTGGATGATCATTTTTAACAAGCTTAATAAAGTTTTGTAAATTAGTTTTTACATTAGGTAAGTTCGCATAAAGTGACGAATCAATTGGAAATTTTTCATCTTGATTAAGAATGTTTTGTTCAAAATTAGCCTTAGCAATATGAATGAATGCATCCAGCCGAAAGCCATCCACACCCTTATCGATCCAAAAATTAGCAATATCTGCCATTGATTTACGGACTTCGGGATTTTCCCAATTCAAATCAGGCATCTTTTTATCAAATAAATGACAATAATATTGCGAACCACCGTTTGGATCTGGTTCCCACATGCTACCGCCAAAAAACGATCCCAAATTGTTTGGTCGTTTGCCATTATTCTCGCCCCAAATATAATAATCGCGGAAAATACTTTCTTTATTTTTTACAGCATCTTGAAACCACGGATGCTGGTCCGACGTATCATTGATTGGCAAATCCAATATCAAATACATGTTACGTTTATGGATTTCAGTAACCATTTGTTGAAAATCATCTATATTTCCAAGTATGGGATCAATTGCAAAATAATTTGAAACATCATATCCATTGTCAATTTGAGGCGAAACGAAAATCGGATTTAACCAAATTGTATTTGCCCCTAACTGTTGAACATAATCCAGTTTTTCCGTAATCCCAGGCAAATCACCCACACCATCATTATTAGAATCTTTAAAACTTTTCGGATAAATCTGATAAATCACTGCCTTTTCATACCACTCACCCATCACAATCTCTTCTTTCTGAAAGCCTTTTCATTAACAGCATAAAAAATAAGCCTCACAATTGCAAGGCCCATTGGCAATGTTATCGATAACATTATTTTGAACTGTCTCGAACGGTGCCACCCATACTAATTTTGGGTTCAAACATGAGTGACCCATCCTTATCAATATGATTGACAATTTTATTAAGCAATTTTTCACCACAAGCCATTCCCATCTCAACGATAGACTGTTTAACCGTTGTAATCCGAGGAAAGGCCACCTGGTTCAAAAATACGCCATCAAATCCAGTTACCCCATAATCTACGGGAATTAGTCCTCCACAACTTTCAATACCGCGCTCTGCTCCAAGTGCAAGCCGATCAGACGCGCAGATAAAACAAGTGTCGGGACCGAAATCATCCCAGTTCTCAATAATAAATTGTTGAGAAAGATGACTATGATTATCAAATCGATGGATTTCAGATACCATTTGATTCTCTTGAATCAGCTGCAGATAGCCAGCTTCTCGTGAATACTCAAATGATTCATGACTATCCATCCCAATAAAAATAAGTCGCTTGTACCCTCGTTTGACAGCTAATTCAGAGATCATAAAAGTTCCAGCCTTATTATTTGTATCCACATAATCAAAGCCAAAACGATTTTCGCCAAATATCACGACCGGTTTCTTTAAATTGCCAATCCAATCAAAATCTTTTTTACGCATGCCAGTCACTACGTACCCATCACATTTTCCAATATCAAAGTTTTGGCGGGTAACCAACTGTAATGAATATTGCTGGGCATCCAATGCACGCGCAATTCCGATCATTAAATTCATATAATAAGGTTCCGTCGTATCAATATCCTCGAGTACACAAAACTTAATAATCTGAGTACTATTATTCACGAGCGCTTTTGCAGCCATGTTAGGATGATAATCTACCTCATGCATCGCTTGATAAACGAGTTGCTTCAAATCATTCGTAACTTTATCGGGGTGATTGATTACTCGTGATACCGTCATTTTTGAAACATTAGCTAATTTTGCGACATCATTTAAAGTTGCTATTAAACTTCTCTCCTCACCGAGTAATTCATATGTATTCATGATCATTATACCAAGTAAGCCCTTGCAAAACCGCTTTATTTTATGTAATTTCTTATTTTCACGTAACTACTTCATATAATAGGAAAAAATGTGCTACACTTTTCAGAGACCTTAGTGGCTTATTTTTTATAGAAGCAGGTCCACAATTGACTTAAAATCATTAATTGAAAGAAGTGTAATCTCATTTTGAAAAAAATATTAGTTATTAATGCCGGAAGCTCATCATTAAAATGGCAACTTTTTAACATCGACGATCTGTCTCTTATTAACAAAGGTGTCATGGAACGGATGAACACACCGGAAGCTATTTTCACAATTGTGCGCAACGGCGAAGACTTTACACAACAAATCAGCAATTTAACTTACAAGCAGGGTATTGAGCTTTTGTTTGATCAACTTAAACATCTCCACTTAATCGATGCTGTTTCCGAAATTGCGGCGGTCGGTCACCGAGTGGTTGTGGGTGCAACAATTTTTAAACATCCTACTCAAATCACTTCAGATAACATTGGTAAACTAAAAGCGCTCAACAAATACGCACCCCTTCACAATCCAGTTCAAGTTGAGTGTATTGAAACCCTCATGGATGTGCTGCCAGACACCACGCCACAAATTGCGGTTTTTGACAGTCAATTCTATCTGAATATGCCTGAAGAAACTGCTCTTTATGCGATTCCGTATGACTACTCCAAAAAATATCATATTCGTAAATATGGTGAACACGGTATCAGTCATGAGTACGTGTTGCACGAAACGGCAAATTTTCTCAAGAAAGACTATCATGACTTAAAACTAGTCACCTTGCATCTAGGCGGTGGTGCTTCAATCACAGCCAGCCAAGATGGCAAACCATTTGATACTTCAATGGGCTTCACACCTCTCGAAGGTCTTCCAATGGGCACGCGATCTGGCTCTGTTGATCCAGCGGTTGTCCCATTCTTAATGAACGAGCTGCATATGACCGCCGACCAAATTATCGACATCTTCAATAAAAAATCTGGTCTCTTAGGTGTTTCCGGAATTTCAGCTGACATGCGCGATATTGTTTCAAATTCAGCAACCAATCCACGGGCAAAACTGGCTTATGATATGTTTATCAATTCAGCCGTTAAATATATTGGCGGCTATTTCACCGAAATGGGCGGCTTAGATGTTATCACCTTTACAGCCGGCATTGGTGAGCATCAGGCTTCTCTCCGAACAGATGTAATTAATCGCTTAGCTGTTTTGGGGATTAAACTTGATGAAAATCGTAATCAGAATGGTAAGGGCCCTCGCGTTATTAGCTCAGACGATTCTTCTGTACAAGTATTAATGATCCCTACAAATGAAGAATTAGCCATCGCTAGATCTGTTAAGAAATTAACAAATGAACCAAAGGGTGAATAGTTTTAGTATCATCTGAATATTGCCTTTTCGGTAAATTTAAAAAAGCGCGAAAAATAAAAAATGACAAACTGTTATTTAAAAATATCAGTTTGTCATTTTTTCATTTTTTAACAACTTTAGCAGATTTTAGTAAATAGTTTCCACAATAGGTAAACGCTGCTGCCCCAGCAATCCCAATCCAAAACTTATCAGAAAAATCACCTTGACGAATTTGGTTAATCACGACACCAATTAAACCAAGAATAATTAAAGCATCTAATACTAATAAAATAATCGTCCAAATCTTCATAACCTTCGCCTCTTATGCCTATTCTTCTTCATTTTCTAATGATACGCTTTCTTGCTGCTCATCCACTTTCCGCAAATCTCGCATCGTTTTGGTAAATGACACGATCAAAACGGCAACGGAAGCCAGCCAAGCAAGTGGGCTTGCAAAACAGGCCCCAATAAAACCGAACTGAGGCACCAATACAACCCCAACAAATATTCGCGAGACCAGTTCTGCCACGCCAGCCATTGTCGGCGCAAAGCTTCGTCCTAATCCCTGCAAAGCATATCGTACCACAAAAAGAATAGAGAGTAAGAAATAACTTGTACTGACAACCAAGAAATAAGTGTGTGCCAGATGAGTAACTTGAGGCGCCGAATTCCCAATAAAGAGGTTCACTAACGCATGACTATTCAGAATAATCACAGCGGCAATCACAATACTAAACGATACCGTTGCAATCAAGCATTGGCGAATTCCCACCAAAATTCGGTCATAATTTTTCGCACCATAATTTTGAGCCGTAAAAGTGGCCATCGTAATTCCCAATGAGACCATCGGTTGCGTAGCTAGAGAGTCAATTTTACCAGCTGCCGTATAGGCCGCAATTGAATTTGGCCCTAATTGATTCAATGAAACCTGTAAAATAATGGAACCAATCGAAATAATTGAAGATTGAAATCCCATCGGCATACCAAGTTTCAGCTCGCTTTTAATCATTTCTTTATCAATTTTCATATCTTCCCGACTTAAACTTAATTCGGGAATTTGTCGCCTGATATACAGTATACATAAAACACAAGAAAGTAGCTGAGCAGTAACAGTTGCAATTCCAGCCCCAGCAATTCCCATATGCAGTCCGATAACTAAGACAATATCTAAAACAACGTTAGTAATTGCCGCAACAATCAAAAAGAAGAGCGGTGCTTGACTATTACCTAAAGAACGCAGCATATTTGCAAACAAGTTATAAAACATCGTAACCGATAAGCCCATAAACATAATCCCAATAAATGTTTCGGCGCCATCTAACAGAACTTTAGGTGTTTGCATAAGGACTAATAATGGCCGGGCCAACGAAACTCCGATTATGGTAAGGACGATACTCATTGTTATGCAAATCCAAATACTACTCGCAAAACTGCGCTTTACACTTCTGAGATCACCATTTCCAAACTCCTGTGCGGTTAAGATCGAGAGTCCAACCGTCATTCCTTGCGCAAACCCGATAATCAATCCACTTAATCCAGAGGTTGCACCAACGGCGGCCAGTGCATTTACACCAACCGCACGCCCCACGATTAGAGTGTCCGATAACGTATAAATTTGTTGGAAAATATTTCCCAAAAATAATGGAATACTAAAGACAATAATTCCTTTGATTGGATTACCCTTAGTAAGTGAATATTCCATTTTACGCCTCCTTAAAACCATCTTTTTTGATTTTAAATCAATTTCTGAAATTATCAATTAAGTTTATATTATAACTAGTCGCCCCCTAATTACAAAGAATAGAACTACCTTTTTTAGTTTATCCACAAACCGAAGTTATCTATTAAATCGTGTTTCAGAATTACAAAAGAAAATTACTCATGGATATTGTTACTTTTAATGTATAACACGAACTATTTTTACAATTAAAAACATCAAATTACGTGTTTTGAGTAGATTTCTTCTTTGAAATCGTTTATGCTATACGTACATCATAAGAAAAGAGGAAAATCATGTCAAAATTTTTCGAATTGGAAAAGAACGGTACCACTGTTTCTACAGAAATCACTGCCGGAATTACGACTTTCTTCGCGATGTCATATATTTTATTTTTGAACCCGCAAATCCTTAGTCAAACTGGAATGCCGGCTCAAGCTGTGTTTTTAGCCATGATTATTGCTTCTGTCACAGGTACCCTTATTATGGGACTCTTTGCTAATGTGCCTTATGCATTGGCACCTGGGGTAGGTTTACAAGCCTTCTTTACATATACCGTCGTCATGTCACTTGGCTTTACATGGCAAGAAGGCCTGGCTCTCGTGTTCTTCTGTGGGGTGATCAATATCGTGATTACCATTACCAAACTTCGGAAAATGCTAATTACAGCCATTCCCAACACCATTCAACTTGCAATCAGTGGCGGGATTGGTGTTTTCATTGCTTATCTAGGTTTAAAGAATGCTAACATCCTTCAATTTTCTAGTGATTCAAGCAGCATTGTTTCCATTAACGGCCAAGCCTATAACTCAGCCGTTACTCATTTTACACATGGGGTTACTAGCGTTGTCACAGGTGGTGGCATTACCCCGTCAATGACTTTGTTTAACAATCCAAGTGTTGTCCTGGCCCTTATTGGAATTACCTTAACCATCATATTACAAATCAAAAAAGTTCCAGCAAGTATTTTAATCGGAATTATTGCCACAACCATCATTGGAATTCCAATGGGCGTCACAAATTTACATATTTCAGATGCTAATTCCCTCGCAAACTCAATCGGTGCCTTGAAAACAACTTTCTTGGCGGCTTTCTCCTCTAAAGGAATGGGGTCGCTATTCAGCGATAGTCATCGTCTTATCCTAGTCTTTATGACGATTCTTTCTTTTAGTTTGTCAGATATTTTTGATTCACTTGGCACCTTTATCGGAACGGGCCGGCGCACCGGAATTTTCTCAGCAGAGGATGAAAAAGATCTCGAAGCTAAGCCGGGCCTTTCCTCAAAACTAGATCGCGCATTGTTTGCGGACTCCATTGCTACTGGAGTTGGTTCCCTATTCGGAACTTCGAACATTACAACTTACGTAGAAAGCTCAGCTGGAATTGGTGCCGGTGGTCGGACCGGTTTAACAAGTGTTACAGTAGCCGTTTTGTTCTTGCTAAGTAGCTTTGCGTCTCCATTGCTCTCAATCATCCCCAATGCTGCCATCGCCCCAGCATTGATCATTGTCGGCATCATGATGATGAGCTCTTTTCAGGACATTAATTGGAATAGCTTTGAAGAAGCAGTTCCTGCATTCACGGCATCCATCTTTATGGCGTTTTGCTACAACATTACGTACGGAATTGCCGCTGGCTTCATTTTCTACTGCATCGTCAAAACTGTCACTGGAAAGGCCAAGGAAGTGCACCCATTGATTTGGATTGTATCTGCACTCTTTATCCTCAACTTTACCGTATTGGCCATCGCTTAAATATTAAATCTCATAAATAAAAAAGCTCGTTCAGCAATTAAGGAAAGTTACGTTTCCAATTGCTGAACGAGCTTTTTAAGTTAGTTTGAAAAGTGTCTAAAAGACACGTTTTAAATCAGTTTTTATTTTAGTACCAGCCGTTTGCTTGCCAGAAGGATTGGGCAGCTGACCATGAACCGTAACGTGATGCTACGTATGAGTTAGCAACCTTTTCTTGGTTAGCAGCTGAGTAATCACCATGCAAGTATGATGAGCTCAATTGATATTTACCAATGTACTGACCGTTAGTAGCTGAGTATGAACCGCCTGATTCTTTGTTAGCAATCCATGCCTTAGCTGATGCGTCGCTACCACTTGTTGTAGATGTAGTAGTCTTGCTTGCGGTATTTGAACTTTGTGTGTTTGTTGACTGACTCTGTGTTGAACTTTGAGTAGTCTTTGGTTGTGATTGTTGTGTCGAAACAGAACTGCTTTGTGTGCTTTGTGGCTGTGTTTGTTGTGTTGATGCAGAACTGCTTTGTGTACTTTGGTGTTGGTGTGTTATTTTGTGTGCTAGCAGCTGGTGCAGCTTGTGGCTGTGCTGCTGCCTTAGTTGTGCCATCGCTAATTACTAATTTTTGACCTACGTAGATTACGTCGGCATTTGAAATATTATTTGTGCTTGCCAAGCTTTGGTAATTTGTATCTTGTTTAAATGCGTATTCAATGCTTGAAAGTGTGTCGCCAGACTTAACCGTATATGTTTCGTCGGCGCTTGCTGCTGTTGTTAAAGCAAGTGTGCCCAAAGTAATAGTTGAAAGAAATGCTACTGTATATTTCGTAAATTTATTTAGTTTCATGTAAGTAAATTCTCCTCTTATTTTTTGCCATTTGTTAACCAACGTTTGCTATATTACAGCCTTGAGTTTTCAAGGGGGGGTTCACGAATATATCTATTTTGCTATTTTTGTAATCTTTTGTAACCTTATTTCAATGAAAAACGCTTTCTACCCCATGGTTGAGCATTTCTTTACCTTCAATTGCATTACAAGATAAAACAAAAACAACCCATAAAATGGATTGTTTTAAATTGAGTTTAAAAAACTCGGATTAAATTTTCGGTTTTTCGGCTTAGTACCAGCCGTTTGCTTGCCAGAATGATTTAGCAGCTGACCATGAACCGTAACGTGAAGATACGTATGAGTTAGCAACCTTTTCTTGGTTAGCAGCTGAATAATCACCATGTAAGTATGAAGAACTTAATTGGTATTTACCAACATATTGGCCGTTTGTAGCTGTATATGAACCGCCTGATTCTTTGTTAGCAATCCATGCTTTAGCTGATGAATCACCGCCATTTGTTGTAGATGTAGTAGTCTTGCTTGCTGTATTTGAGCTTTGTGAACTTGCTGTGTTTGTGTTAGCACTTTGTGTCTTTGCTGATGAGTTTTGAGTTGTTGAAGCGATGCTCTTAACAGCTGGAGTTGATTTAACTTCGCTCTTTGTAGCAACCTTAACTTCGCCATCACTCTTGATTAATAATTTTTGACCAACATAGATCAAGTTAACATTTTTAATTTTGTTTGCTGTTGCTAATGCTGAATAATCATTATTTTTGTTTAAATCGTATGCAATACCTGAAAGTGTATCGCCAGATTTAACAGTGTAAACTGAATCAGCATGTGCTGCTGCAGTAATTACAGTTGAACCCAAAGTAACTGTTGATAATAATGCTACTGAAAATTTTGTGATTTTGCTTCTTAATGTCATAAATATATACCCCTCGTTTGTTTAAGTTTTTGTTTGTTATTTAATTTATGTGTATCATACTACCCTCCGTTTTTTACAAAAGTATTTCAAAAAGATATCGATTTAGGGTATTTCTGAAATATACTGTAATTCAATAACTGGATAACCGCCGTGAATCCCGTTGTTATCAAATTGCTTAAATGACAAAATTGCTTCTAAAATAATTAAAAAATTGAATTTTTTTAGAGATCCCCCCTCTTTTGATCATTTATTTACTATATTTACCGGGATTTACGGCAAAATTCATTCCAAATTAGACAAAAAAATAGCGTAGATTTTCTCAAAATGAGATTTCCACACTACTTCCAACTAATTGCTAAAGGTTGAAAACACAAAACTTACTTTTAAAAGTAATCCCACAACATTGGCGATTCTGAGTGCAAAGCATTGCCTAAATTATGAATTGAATCAAGGCTTCCAGTAATGGCACCAGTTCGTTTCAAATAGTCTAATTGTCGATAGCCCATGAATGCCTTTGTCAAATTTTGAACATTCAAATGAATATCCGCCATATTTTGCTCATTGTTACTAAGTTTTTCAAAGTTTATCCCGTTCACGTTAACTTTCAGACGCCAAATTCCATTATTTTGTGGAATTAGTTCATCTTTAACAGCTAACCGTACTGTTTTTACTTTCTGCATAAACGGGTAATCTGCAACAAATTTTTGTAGGTCAATAATTCGGGCCATCATATAAGGACGAATTCGAACATCTACGGTATCTGGATTTGCCATCACATCTGGATAGCCCTTTGGATCACCATTTGCATACTCAAATTTGGCAAACATTGACTCATGTTGGCATATAAAACGTTGCAAATACTGATAACTAAGTTGATTAGTATACATAAGTTCTTGGATTTTAAACGTATCACCTGAAGGCTCATAGATCACATACCCAGAAGCGTTTTTATCATCTTCCAAATAAACGCCTACTTGCCATTGTGGATGTTTCAAACACAGATAGTTCCACCACCAAGGATCACGTTTTACCCCACCATTACGGCTCTGTTCATTGTTCTCATAAACTTCATCAATCAACGCAATTGCATCAGCAAGTGGCAACCTTATAAAAGTCCCACGCTCTTCAGATAGTTTAACTCGGGGCAAATCAGTGTTTTTAATTTGATAAATAGCACGATCAAACACTTCTTCATAACCAAATCGCCGATAAAAATCATAAGAGAAAGGTGCCAGATAAGAAAGTGAAACTCCATCGTCTCGCATGTCCGCAAAAGCTTGCCGCATTAAATCCGTGATGGCACCATGCCCACCAAATTCAGGATAGCTCATGACATCCCCAATTCCATTCATCTTATAAGTAACCCCATGAAAATTAATCTGAAATGGAATGCTTAACATCCCACTACTTAATTTATTTCGATGGTGAATCCCATAGGCCTGTGAGTGTTTGTAACGATTATCAAAAAATGCTCGTCGCTCTTCACTATCTTGATTATTGAACGCATATAAATAAAGATGATAGAATTCATCCAAATCTTTTTCACTTAGTTTCACAACCTCATTCATTACTAGCACCTCCACATTTATTTTTTCACTTTATCACGAATCTTTGCAATATAAAAACCAAATCCGGCAAACATTACGATTCCCACAACGTCGATCAAGCTCTGTTGTGAAATAAAAGTGGTGGGCAAAAGTGTAGTGATTACCACTAATAATCCAATGATAACCGCACCAATAATTCCTAATAAAATAATCTTTCCTGGTTTCATAATTTATTTTTCCTTCTATATTAATACTAATTATGCAGCAACTTTAGCTGTTTCCTTTTCAACCATCTGTTTTTCAGCTACTTTAAAGAATGGATAGTAGGCAGCTGCAGCAATTACCAATTCGACTGCGGACCAAACACCAGCTCGCCAATCCCAACCAGTTGCCATTAAGGGACCGATAATTGGTGGCATTGTCCATGGCACCATTGTAACAGCTGGTCTTACCAAGTGAAGCGCCATTAATCCATAAGTTCCCACCGCAAGAATCTGGGGAAGCAACACGAAAGGAATCAACGTAATTGGGTTCATGACAACTGGAAATCCAAAGATAACAGGTTCATTAATTTCAAATAGGGCACTTGGAAAAGCAACTTTTCCTAATTCCCGATACGTTTTACTCTTGGAAGAAAGCATCCAGAACACCAACATAATTGTGGCACCAGTTCCACCAACGTTTACAAAAAGACTGGAAAAACCAGTTGAGGTGATGTATGGAATTGGCTGATGATGCGCCCATGCAATCCCATTAGCCGTTACAAACTGAAGAAAAATAGGATCTGCAATTCCTTCCAGAGTCATATCCCCATGAATACCACCGACCCAGAGTAGACTAACTAATAGTGTATAGAACATAATTCCTGGCAAACTGTTCATTGCAAACAGTAAAGGATGGAAGATATCTTGAATAAAAACATTAATATCGAAGTGAAGTGGTACCCGAATGGTCCAGAATAAGAGTAGAACAACAAATCCTGGTACTAGAGCGCTGAATGAATGGCTGACCGCATCAGGGACCCCATCTGGTAATTTAATAACTAGATTACGTTTAACAAAGAAATTTAAAATTAAAACAGATGCAAAAGCACAAATAATAGCAGTAAATAACCCAGTTGAAGCAAAGTTGGCCGTGTCTAATACGTACTTATCATTGAAAGAAACAATCACAAAGGCCATCGTCGCCAATCCAGCCCCATTAATTGCATCAAGGTCAAGATTCTTAGCCAGTTCATAACCAATTCCAATGACTGACAGCAATGAAATAATCCCAAACGATCCATTTACAGCAACCCCAATGGCCCCCATATATGGTTTCATAAAGGCTGTCCAAGCCGGAATTGGAATATTTCCGATAATCAAGAATACAGAACCACTAATAACTGCCGGTAACGTCATAACTAACCCGTTACGAATCGAAACCAGATACTTATTGTTCCCAACCTTTGCTAAAGGCGGCATCAAAACATTTTGAATCCAATCCATAAACTTCTTCAAAATAATCACCCTCCCATAAATTAATTACAATATCAGTATAAGTTCTCCATTTGTAAATGTAAACCTTTTCATAAGAAAATTCTCTAATTATTAGTAATATTCATTATATTGCGAGTGTATTCTGATAAATATATTCGTTTTCATAATAGGTATAGACCTTTTAGCCCGCTTAAGTATTTTCTCTAATCCTCTCCGTTCTACTGCTCAGCAACCCGATTTATGTTATTTGGCTTTTATCCTAAAGCATTTTCAATTTGCGTTTACTACGTGCCTACGCACTTTATCCCGTTTTTTATTAATTAATTTTTCTATATGCTAATTAATGATCAAGGGCCCTTGGATCTTATCTTACGAGGAGATTCAAGAATTGGAAAAACAAACTATTCAAGCAGGATTCAACTTTTTATTTCAGGATAACAACGAAAAAATTATCCACGGTGCCGCCAAACGGTTACACATTTCGCGCATGCAAACCGATTATGATGACTTTATTCAAGAAGGTTACTTAGCCTTTGTTCAGGCTTATGCTCGGTACCCAGCCTCTGTTGAGGATCATCCTCAAAAATTCCGTGTTTTTGCTTATCAGGCCGTCTACTGGCGCTTATTAGATTTACTTCGTCAAACGTCCAGACTTGCCGAGAAAATTCAATTTGATCAAGAATCAATAAATGCCCAAATTCAATCAACGAACGATTTGGCTTTTGAATCTGTTTATAATGATCAATTGTTTCAAGAGCTCTACCACTGCTGTACCCATGCTGAACAAAATTTTTTAATTGATTGTTATGTTCTTCATTTAAAGAACGGAGAAATCGCTGATAAACACCACGTTTCGCGACAGTGTGTTTCTAACTTACGCCGAAGTGTTGGCAACAAGGCTCTAGCCTGTATATCAAAAAATAGGCGCTAATCTAAAGGCTGAAAGTACAGAGCTTCACCTAATTACCTGGTACAAAAGAGTTAATAACAAGCAAATTAGTTTAAATGCCGTCTTCCAGCAACGCCTAGTTATGGAATAGTTCTATTTAATTTGCACCGTATGGCAGCCATCTCGACTGATTAGAACCCAAAAAAGTTCGAAACTAAGATAAGATCCCTTATCCTAGTTTCGAACTTTTTTTATTGATTCAATTCTCTAAAAAATTTTAATTAATCCACAATTTTTAGTGTGATCTTTCCACCTGCACGACTGACGATTTCATCAAGTGTTTTGAATGATACGTTAGCACGACCACTTTCCATGCGGGCAATTTGCGATTGGCGTTTGCCAGCCTTTTCAGCTAATTGCGTTTGTGTAAATCCCTTACGCAGGCGAAACTCCACTAACTCTTTAGCAACCTGTATTTTAATTGCTTCTTCTTTTGTCATCTCTTGCTTGATCATCTTGATTCCTCCACTTTGGTTTTAACCATTTATTTATTTTTTAAAAGCATTTAAAACTGACAACGGTGTTTCAAAAATATACTCGGCATCCTGAAAATCGGCTCCCGGAATTGCACCCCATTTTGCATTCCCAAAATCGATTCCGGCTGCATGTGCTGCTTGCATATCATACTGCGCATCTCCAACGTACAAAAACTGATCTTTAGGTACTCCAGGAAATTTGCGCATACCAGCCAAGATTGGTTCAGGATTAGGTTTATGCTCTTTAGTATCCTCTGAAACGATAATTTTGTCACCCTGTTTTGCAAAATTATACTGAGCAACCTGTGTTTGCCATCCATAATGAGTTTTGGAAGTCACAATCCCGATCTGGATATTTCTCTTTTTCAACTCCGCAAAAAGTGGCTCTACTTCGGGAAACTCACGAACTAGATCCTGATGTTTCAAAAATTCTTTTCCATAATCCTTAACCGTTTGTTCTGGATCAGGAGAGCCCAATTTTTGAAAAATTTCAACTGCTGATAATCCCATTAACTTGCGCGTTTCTTTTTCTGTCACCGGAATTGATAGCCGCTTAAAAATGACCTTTACAGTTGCCCAAACAGCTGCATCCGTTTTGAGAAGCGTGTTGTCAACATCAAATAAAATAACTTGATACATGCCTTAAACGCCTCCTCTACTTTTTTAATGAAACAATGCATTATAGCATAAGAAATCGCTTCCCCTCAATGCTACTTTTAAAATTTTATTTTAACAATTTGAATTTTCATCTATCGATCTTATAAATAGACGCTTTTGTCCATTTTTCACAAAAAAAGTAAGCCAAATATTTTTGACTTACCTTAAATCATTTAATTATTTTAGACATTAACTAAGAGATGAAAGTACGAGCTTTACCTAATTACCTGATACAAAAGAATTAGCAACAATTAAATTAGCTTAGATTCCGTTTTCCAGCAATTCGGAGGCGTTTTGGCCTCAGGGGTGAAATTTATCTTAGCGATTTTTGCTTAGATAAAGGTCGAGTTTGAAGACAAGTGACTTGCTTGGCTTCAAATCGTGCCCACCCCGTTCCAGGCCAAGGGAGCTGGAGAACGACAAGTAACTTAATTCTGTTGGGCTAAACTGCTTAATAGCAGTAACTGAAGTTATCTTTGTACTTTCAACCTTTAAACATTAATCTTTTGCGTTTTTCAAACTAAGTTTTCGACTCCGTGCGACAAAGTAATAAATTCCACCAATCACAATTGGATACAGCATTACAATAACGCTTTGGAGAACCATGCCATTACCAACCCCGTTGATGGCATAATTAAACGCGCTCATCGCATGGGTAACTGGTAACAATTCGGAAATTGCGTGATAAACAGTGATGAGCATTGACGTTGGTAGCAGAACTCCGGCTAATTGAACCAACATCAGCACTAGCGAGAATAAGATTCCCGGGGCCCCGAACAAGAGATCAATAACGACACACAGTGCTGTGAAACTGATGGCAGTTACCGCTGCAGCAATCACTAACCCAACTGGATGAATGACAGAAATGTTATCAATTCCGATAAATGCCAGAACTCCTACAACTTGTAACAAGGTCAGTACGAGTAACATATTATTGGAAAGACCAAAGCCACTGTTACGACGACCTTTGCGTCGAGCATATTGACCTAATTGATTCAAGATAGCAGCAATGAAGAGAACCATCGCAATAACTAAAGGTGCAAACATGTTTTTAACAGAACCAACCGACTCTAAAGCTTCATTTTGACTAACTGGATTGACAAAATGATTGACATTTTCGGGCTCTGCATTGACATTTTGAACCTGATTAGCACCATCTGCTAACTTCGTGTTTAATAACCCAATCCCTGAATTAGCAGTTTGGAGACCGTCCTGAACTTGATCAGAACCGGCTGCCAACTGATCAGCACCAGATTTACCTTGTTTAGCACCTGATTCTAATTGTCCAGCCCCACTTGTAAGTTGAGGGCTTGCACTTGTAAGCTTTGTTCCGCCAGCAACTAATTGGTTTGCCCCATTAGATAACCGGTTCACACCACTAATCAATGTTGGAACTTGCCCATTAAGGGTTTGAAGACCAGAGCTTAATTGTTGAGAACCATTGTTCAGTTGTGCTGAGTTGGTATTCAGAGTTGTCAGACCAGTCGTTAATTGACCAGATCCGGATTTCAGTTGACCAACACCACTTACTAAACTTGGTATCTGACTATTTAGACTTGAAAGACCTGTAGATACCTGCCCCGAACCATTTGTTAACTGTGTAACTCCAGACGTGAGACTTGGAACCTGGCCGTTCAATGTACCTAATCCATTTTGAATTTGAGAAGCACCACTCGTTAAACTATTGTTATTGGTCGCTAGTTTTGAAGCACCGTCACTAGCCGAACTAACCCCAGCCGTATATTGTGATACGCCAGTTGTATATCCGGTAACACCTGCAGTCAATGAATTTTTACCGTTCACTTGATCATTCAACTGAGAGATTCCAGCAACAAGTGTTTTGAAATCATTCAAATTGGTATTTAATGTTGGTAACTGTTTGTTGAGTGCGTCCAAAGTTTGAACCGTATTATCACTCATCAAAGGTGAAGATAATAATTCATTTGCCTGGTTAACAACACTGCTTAAACTTGAAATGGCCTCCGTTGTATTGCTATCAACATTAATCTTATTCAATGTCGTTGCCAAACCATTAATTTTATCTTTAGCCCCACTCAAACTTTGCAAACTTGTGCCAGTCGCTGAAACTTCTTTTGCAGAAGCAGCTGCATTAGTGGCACTAGCTTTGGCTTGACCTTTAGCTTCCGTTAATTTGGCCTGATCGGCAGCACTTAACTTAGATGTGTCGATACCGTCTAATAATGTCGCAACCTTTTGACTATCTGTTGCAGAAGTTTGCGCTTTCGTTGCAGCATCTGTCAAAGCACTAGTTGCGCTGTCTAAGCTTGCAAACGAACTGTTAATATCTGCTAAACTACCCTTGGCATTATTTAGTTCAGATAACACACTTCCCAAACCTGAAAGCTGTTTTAAAACAGGCTCTAGGGTCTGCAGCTTCGTTTGTAATTCTTGAGCACTCTTGATCGTTGCAGGGGCATCTTTCAAACTATTCATTGCCGTCGTATCTGCTGATAACATTTGTTGCATATCAGCAATTTTTTGATTAGCTTCCCCAGCGGCAGTGTTTAATTGTGAAACACCTTGAGAAAGATCATTTGCACTTGATAACAATTTTGTAGACCCAGAATTCAATGTATTAGAATTGCCATTCAGTGTACTCAACCCTCTATTTAATGTTGAAACGCCAGTTGTATATGAATTGATTCCTGTCGCTAAATCATTTGAACCGCCACTTAATTGCCCCACACCAGTAGCTAACTCCCCCGTCTTATTCGACAAAGTTTTCAATCCATTTGTAACTTGCGTTGACCCGTTAAATAATTGTGTCACTCCTAATGGTAAGGCCGATGTAGCATTCGATAATTGGGCTAAACCGGTACTGAGTTGACTCGCACCAGTTTGACTTTGGCCAACACCATTTGTGTAGCTGTGCACTCCTGTATTCAATGTTTTACTACCAGTAGCTAATTGTTGAACACCGGAAGCTAAAGGTGCTGTTTGTGATTTCATCTGATTCATACCACTGGCCAACGTTTTATTTCCAGATGCCAAAGTATCCACACCAGCCACATAAGTATTAATGCCATCATTCAATCGTTTTGTACCATCTTCAAACGTAATCATACTTGTAGCTAATGTATGTAAATTACGGTCAACCTTGCCATTACCATCCTTAAGCTGAACAACGCCATTCTTTAGTTTTTTAACGCCATTTGAACCGCTCTTAATTCCGGTACCCAGTTGATTAATGGATGAAAGCAAGGTCTTGTCATAAGACTTTTGAATACTGGATACAACTTCCGTTTTTACCTGTGAAGCAACTTGTTCATTAATAAGCCCGGAAACATAACTATTATGTTTTGATAAATCAATCTTTAAATTACTGGCCTTAGGAGTTTTATCTAACGCCGTTGTAATATTTTCAGAGAAATTTTTAGGAATGGTAATTGTCATCAGATAATGACCATTCTTCAATTCTTTCTTAGCTTTTTTTTCGGAAACGAAGTGCCATTTAACCTGCGTGTTATGACTCAAGTTTTGAATCACCTGTTTACCAGCATCAACCTTTGTATCTTGAAATTTGGCCGATTTGTCTTTATTTACCACCGCCACATTCGTATTGGTAGTATGTTCTTCTTGCGAATTATTGATATATCTAAAAATTACACCCGTTAATAAGATTGGAATTAATAGTGCCAAGATCAAAAAACTCCATCGTTTGGTTCGCGGATTCCAGTTCTTAAAAATCATGTCTTTACCATCTCCTGTTTTATTTCACGTACTTAACTTACTCAACAAAATAAAACTTTAATATTTGTTTAAGCCTAGGTCAAAAACCGAGATATTTTTTAAAATAAATAACTGAAGTCAAAAAAATAGCCCAGGGCCTAATTAGATAAGGCCTTGAACTAGTTTTATTATCAACTTTATTTTTCGGGTCTACACTTTCTGGTATTGGTGAATA
>NZ_JQBD01000033.1 GCF_001437255.1 Pediococcus damnosus
ATCTCCACCAATACGATTTGACAGAGACCCTGAAAAAATAATCTTAACGTTTTGAGAACTGACCTGCTTTACGAGCCTTTTTAAGACCGTATTTCTTACGTTCCTTCATACGAGGGTCACGAGTTAAGAGACCAGCACGTTTCAAAGGTGTACGGAAGTCAGGGTCTACACCGAGCAATGCCCGTGCAATTCCATGACGAATAGCACCTGATTGTCCAGAGAAACCACCACCATTAACATTTACAAGTACGTCATAATTACCAGTTGTTTCTGTAACTTCAAATGGTTGGATAACAACTTGACGTAAGTTAGCAAATGGAATGTAATCTTCAATTGCTTTATCATTTACAGTAATTTTACCTGTTCCGGGTACAAGACGTACACGTGCAACAGAGTTTTTACGGCGACCAGTGCCGCGATATTGTGCTTCTGCCAAAATTCGTTTCCTCCTTAAATTAAGTTTGTGATATCAAGCTTTTCAGGTTGTTGAGCTTGGTGATCATGTTCTGAGCCAGCATAGACATGTAATTTGAGTCCCATTTTATGACCAAGTGAGTTATGAGGAAGCATCCCCTTAACTGACATCTCAATTAATCTTTCAGGAGTCTTATCACGAACTTCACCAGCAGTCTTAGTTTTTAAACCACCTGGGTGATTAGAATGGTGATAATAGAATTTACGTGTTGCCTTACGACCTGTTAATTTGATGTTTGCAGCATTCACAACGATGACATAGTCACCTGTATCAACGTTAGGTGTGAATATTGGTTTGTTTTTACCGCATAAAATAGATGCAACTGTACTTGCTAGACGTCCCAAAGGAATATCTGTAGCATCTACTACGTACCATTTGCGATCTACCTCGCCTGGTTTTGCTAAATATGTTGTACGCACTTGTAATTCCTCCAATTTCTGTTTTGTTTAACTCAACTTTATAATAAGTTTCCGGGGCCTATTTGTGGAGGTAAACAATACCAAATTTAATTTTACTAATTTACCCCACTAAAGTCAATAATCATTTGCTAAATTTCTCTGGATAATACACTTTTTTTAAATAAAGACCACTTGCTGGTGCTGTTCCACGTGCTTGATTGCGATCTTTTACCTTAAACAAACGCAAAATATCATGTTCCGGACGTTTACCACTGCCAATTTCAGTTAAGACGGCCACCATGATGCGCACCATATTATAAAGAAAGCCACTCCCATAAAATTCAAAAATAATCTCATTTTGAATTTTATCATAAACCGCCGTTGCTTCATAAATTTCACGAATGTTTGTTTTAGTATGACCACCAGCCGCACAGAAGCTTGTAAAATCGTGTTCTCCAATCAAATCAGGTAAAGCTGCCTGAATAGCCTTCAAATCCAACGAAAGCTTCCAGTGGCCCGTATAATTACGTTTAAAAGGATCGATAAACTCGCCTAAAGCAAGCCGATAGCGATACCGTTTTCCTTGGGTACTATATTGCGCATGAAATTCAGACGATATCTGCCGGGCATTCAAGACTTCAATATCTAATGGCAAAAGACTATTTAAAGCATGCAACATAGCATTATCTGATAGGGAAAAAGGAATATCAAAGTGAACTACCTGTCCTAGCGCATGGACACCGGCATCTGTACGTCCTGATCCATACACCTTAATTAATTTGGCTGGCTTTTTGGCAATTTTATTCACAGCTCGCTCTAAAGTTTCTTGAATAGTACGCTGCTTGGGTTGTTTTTGAAAACCTGCAAAATTAGTTCCATCGTAGGCAATTGTAATTTTATAACGGTACATAGAAATCTCCTTAAAGTAGTCGAAGCGCAAATACACCAATGGCCATTAATGAATAAACCAGAGTTGCCAATGTATCCCGAGTTTCCCATTTTAATAAGCGGTACTTAGTTCTCCCTGCTCCTCCTCGATATCCTCGTGCTTCCATTGCTGTCGCAAGGTCCTCAGCACGATTAAACGCACTCACGAATAAAGGAATCAGGATTGGAATTATTTTTTTTAACCGTTGAATAATATTTCCAGTTCCAAAATCAACACCGCGAGCTCGTTGCGCATTCATAATTGTTTCCGTTTCATCCATCAAGGATGGCACAAACCGTAAGGCAATTGAAAGCATTAACGCAACTTCATAGACAGGAAAATGAATTTTTCTAAGCGGCATTAATAAAGATTCTAAGGCATCAGAAATCTGAATTGGTGACGTTGATAAGGTTAACAAGGTCGAGATTAAAATAATAAGTGTAAACCGCACAAAAATGTACGCTGCGTTTAAAATTCCCACACTCGTGATTGAAAAAATTCCCCAATGCCAATAGGTTTGACCACCAGTTCCAAACAGGATTTGAATCACCATGGTAAAGGCAATGATCCAAAGCAACGGCATGACACCATCCACAAATAATTTAAAATTAATTTTAGAAGCCAAAATACTTACAAACGCCACAACTGCCATTAATAGATAGATCCACCAGTTGTTTGCAAAGAAAATCACGATTACATATAAAAAGCTTAAAATTAATTTTGACCTTGGATCCATACGATGCACAAAAGAATCTAACGGAATATAGCGACCAAATAAAATTTTATTCATGAGTTTGGCCTCGTTTCTTAAAAAAGTCAGCAATATCATCAGCCAACTCAGATTCTGTTAACGGTAGTCGCGTAAATTGGAATCCTCGTTTTTGCATTTCAAAGGCAAATTCTGTGCTTGCGGGAACGTCCAATTGCTTTTCATGTAACCATTCAACGTTCGCAAAAACAGCACGGGGACTACCTTCTTTGACAATTTTGCCATGTTCCATCACGATCACGTGGTCTGCATAATTAGCAACATCTTCCATTTGATGAGTAACTAAAACGATTGTAAATTTCTGTTTTTTTTGTAGATCACCAAAAAGTTGCATGATTTCACGCCGACCACCTGGGTCTAACCCAGCTGTTGGCTCATCCAGAACCAAAACCTCCGGATGCATCGCTAGCACTCCTGCAATCGCCACTCGCCGCATCTGCCCACCAGATAACTCAAATGGAGAGCGGGAAAGAACCGATTCCGGTAAACCAACTAGGGTAATCATTTCTTTGGCAATCTTACTAGCTTCTTCAGCCGTGCTACCAAAATTTTCTGGCCCAAATGCAATGTCTTTTTCTACCGTTTCCGCAAATAATTGATTCTCAGGAAATTGGAAAACAATTCCTACTTTTTTGCGCAAGGGCTTCAAGTTCTTATTACTGGTTTCAGAAGTGATCGTGGTATTGCCAATCATGACAGTACCACCCGTAGGCTTTAATAAGGCATTTAAATGTTGCAGAAAGGTCGATTTTCCACTACCAGTGTGACCAATCACAGCGGTAACGGAATTGTCCTCAATTTTGGTCGAAATATTTTTTAAAGCTTGAAACTCAAATGGTGTCCCCGGTGAATAGGTGTAAGTTACTTCTTTAAAAGTGATTGCCATAACCAGTCCACCATTCCTTCCTCATCAAAATAAGTTTCGGGGGTCTTTATGTGACGTTGGGTTAATTCACGTTTTAGTCGTTGTGAATAAGGAACATCAAGTCCTAATTTCAATAGTAGACCACTATGACTATAAATTGTTTCCGGTGCCCCAGTGCTAACGATTTTGCCATCATTCAACACAATAATTTTATCAGCATCAGTAGTTTCATCAATTTCATGAGTAATGGACAACACCGTTATTCCTAACCGTTTTTTTAATTTTCGAATCACACCAAGAATTTCACGTCGTCCAACCGGATCCAGCATACTAGTTGCTTCATCCAAAATAATAATCTTAGGCTGCATCGCAATAACTCCAGCAAGTGCTACTCGTTGTTTCTGACCGCCAGACAATTGCTCCGGCTGTTTGCGGCGAAAATCACTCATATGCACTTCTGATAATGCTTCATCAACACGCGCTTGCATTTCATCATGCGGAACAGCCATGTTTTCTAGCCCAAATGCCACATCATCTTCAACGGTTGCTCCGACAAACTGATTATCGGGATTTTGAAAAATCATACCGATATTACTTCGAACCGTCCACACACTTTGCTCTGTTAATTTAGTTCCATCAACCCAGATATTCCCAAGTTTAAAATCAATCAAACCATCAAGAGCTTGTGCTAATGTACTTTTACCACTCCCATTGTGCCCTACAATTGCTACCCAGTCACCACTGGAAATTGTAAAAGACACATCATCCAAAGCAGGCTGGCTATTTTGAGTATATGCATAAGTTAAATGTGAAACCTTAATCATTTCATTCATTTGAGAACATTCCCTTGATAGTTATTTTTTCTATTTTAACATACCAAAACCTGCTACCTAGTATACTTTTACTTACTTATGTAGATACAAAAAAATCACTGAAAAGAAGTGATAGTTAATACTAGGTATTAACCGTGGGCTAGACTCGGAATAAATTCCAACATCATTGCACCCTACCACAACTTTTAGTGATAAATTTGTTAATTTAAAAATTTAAACATTCTTCTGAATATTTAGTCAACAAATTCCAAGATAACCATTGGTGCAGCGTCTCCGCGGCGAGGCATAGTCTTAAGAATTCGTGTATACCCACCTTTACGGTCAGCATAACGAGTAGCTAAATCATCAAACAATTTTTGAAGTGCAGAAGTAACTTTAACCTCATCAGCCTCTTCAGAAACGTCAGCAACTACATTACGAAGAAAAGCGGCAGCTTGACGACGTGCGTTTAAATCCCCACGTTTGCCTAATGTAATCATTTTATCGGTAGTTGACCGAACTTCTTTAGCGCGTGCTTCAGTCGTAACAATTTTTTCATTAACAATTAAGTTAGTGGTCAAGTCACGAAGCAAAGCCTTGCGTTGTGAACTATTACGACCTAATTTACGATAGCCCATGAATGGAAACCCTCCTTATAATTAGTCTTCATTGCGTAACGAAAGTCCAAGGTCAGTTAATTTAACTTTAACCTCTTCCAGGGATTTACGCCCGAGATTTCTAACTTTCATCATTTGTGCTTCAGTTTTGTCAGTTAGTTCCTGAACAGTATTGATTCCAGCACGTTTCAAACAATTGTATGAACGAACGGATAAATCAAGCTCCTCAATAGACATCTCTAACATTTTTTCTTTATGTGTTTCTTCCTTTTCGACCATGATTTCAGCATCTTTAGCTTCATCAGTTAAATTAACAAATAAAGCCAAATGTTCTGTTAGAATTTTTGCTGAAAGACTAGTAGCCTCACTAGGAGTAATTGAACCGTCAGTCCAAACATCCAAGGTAAGCTTATCATAGTCATCCCGTTGACCAACACGTGTGTTTTCAACTTGATAATTGACACGCTCGATTGGGGTATAAATGGAATCGATTGGAAGCACACCAATTGGCATATCATCCTTGCGAGCCTTGTTTTCATCAGCTGAAACATAACCACGACCTGTATCAGCTGTCAATATGGCATGAAAAGTCACACCATCGGCAACGGTACAAATATACTGATCTGGATTAAGAATCTCAACATCGCTGTCACCTTGAATGTCACCAGCAGTGACGGTAGCAGGACCCTTAACATCAATCTCTAAAGATTTTTCGTCATCACTTTCGATCTTTAAAGAAACCTTTTTAATGTTTAAGATGATTTGTGTGACATCTTCAACTACGCCTTCAATTGATGAAAACTCATGAAGAACGCCATCAATTTGAATGCTTGTAACCGCTGCACCCGGTAATGATGACAACAAAATACGACGCAATGAATTGCCTAAAGTTGTTCCATACCCACGTTCGAGCGGTTCAACGACAAACTTGCCGTAATTGACATTCTCATCAATTTTATGAATGTTTGGTTTTTCAAATTCGATCATTCTTATCTTTACCCCTTTCAAAACGCGTTGTGCATATTAATTCTGAATGCATCATGAAGTTATCCCTCAAAAAATTGACGCACTATACACGACGACGCTTTGGAGGACGAGAACCATTATGAGGAACTGGTGTGACATCGCGAATTGCAGATACTTCTAATCCAGTGGATTGAAGTGCCCGAATAGCAGATTCACGGCCAGAACCAGGGCCCTTAACAGCAACTTCAACGGTTTTCATACCGTGTTCCATTGCTGCTTTAGCTGCAGATTCAGCAGCTAATTGAGCAGCGAATGGAGTCGATTTACGACTACCTTTAAATCCAAGTGAACCTGCTGATGACCATGCAACAGCATTTCCTTGAGGATCTGTAATCATAACTAATGTATTGTTAAAAGTTGAGTGAATATGTGCCACTCCAGCTTCAATATTCTTTCTTACTCGACGCTTACGAGAAGTCTTTCTGGTTGCCAATATGCTAGCCTCCTTTATTTATTATTTCTTTCTTCCGGCAATTGAAACTTTTTTGCCTTTACGAGTACGTGCATTATTCTTCGTGTTTTGACCACGAACTGGAAGTCCACGACGATGACGCATGCCACGATATGAACCAATCTCTTGGAGACGCTTGATATCAAGACTTACAGACCGACGAAGATCTCCTTCAACACGATACTTATCAACTTCTGCACGAACTTTATCTTCGTCATCAGCAGCAAGATCACGAACACGAACGTCTTCAGAGACGCCAGCATCCTTTAAGATCTTTTGAGCAGTCGTATTTCCGATACCAAAAATATATGTTAAAGCAATCACGATTCGTTTATCACGTGGTAAATCAACACCTGCAATACGAGCCATTAAATTTCACCTCCAGCTTATTATTTTCCTTGACGTTGTTTATGTTTGGGATTTGCTGAGCAAATAACCATAACGCGTCCTTTACGTTTAATTACTTTACAATGTTCACACATTGGTTTTACTGATGGACGTACTTTCATGAATATTCCTCCTAAAAAACGTTAAACTTATCTGAAACGATAGGTAATACGACCCTTTGAAAGATCATATGGCGACATTTCCACAGTTACTTTGTCTCCAGGTAAAATTCGAATATAATGCATCCGAATTTTTCCAGAAACGTGTGCTAATATCTCATGACCATTTTCGAGTTCAACCTTAAACATCGCATTAGGTAAGCTTTCTTTAACCTTACCTTCAATTTCAATGACATTATCTTTTGCCACTAAATGTGCCTCCCATTTTTTACTGATTTTTTTACAAATTCATTTCGTTCAAGCGCTTATTGTCCTTTAAAAGTACTATAAGCTAAACCTGAACAAGTTTACCATAAGGTAATTTCATTTGCAAACAAACAAAATTGACCAATAATAACGAACAGGCAAGCATTAGATAGCTCGTAATACCTTTTGAATTTCTTGGTATACATCATTGATATCTTGATCACCATTAACTGTATATAATAACTTCTTCTCATTATAAAAATCAATGAGTGGTGTATTCAATTTTGTATTAACCTCGATACGATTTTTTACGGTCTCAGGTTTATCATCTTCACGTTGGTAAAATTCATGGTGACCACAAACATCACAAGTTCCTTCTACCTTTGGCTTATTGTACAACTTATGATAAGTTGCACCACAGTTCTTACAGATGAATCGACCTGACAGACGTTCAACTAGCACATTTGCATCAACATGAATATTGATAACCGCACTAATTGGTTTATTTAGTTTAGCCGTCATCGAATCTAATGCCTGAGCTTGTTCAAGATTTCTTGGGTATCCGTCAAGCATAAAACCAACATTTGTGTCATCCTCTGCCAAGCGATCTGCCACAATTCCATCTGTCACAGAATCAGGAACTAAATTACCTTGATCAATAAATTTTTTTGCCTCAATTCCCATCTCAGTTTCATTCTTCATTGCTGCTCGAAAAATGTCACCAGTAGAAATGTGAGGAATTTTAAATTCTTCAACTATTTTTTGTGCTTGAGTTCCTTTTCCAGCACCAGGTAATCCCATTAAAACAAGATTAAGTGTAGTCATCTTATGTTTGTCCTCCGTTTTTAATCGGTCTGTTTTGGTGTTCTAATGAATCCAACGTATTCACGTTTCATCATTAAGCCATCAATTTGACTGATAATTTCAATTGCAACACCAACAACAATTAGTAAGCTGGTTCCACCTAATCCAATTGATTCATCCAAATTCCAGAGGTCTTGCGCAATTAATGGAATCAATGAAACCAATCCCAAAAATAACGAACCAACAACTGATAAGCGAATCAACAAATGAGAGATATAACTCTGCGTTTCATGACCAGGCCAAACCCCAGGAATATAACTTCCCTGTTTCTGCAAATTCTCTGCCAACTTCTCAGGATTAACCTGAACAAAAGCATAGAAGAAAGTGAAAACAACAATCAGGAAGGTATATAGAATTGCACCATCTGTTGTCTGCATATTGAACACGTTTGACAAAACTTTGTACCAGGTATCTTGCGCATGATTATTCGCAAACGCCATCAAAATTGTTTGTGGCGTCGCGATAAACGAACTTGCAAAAATAACTGGAATAACACCAGCAACATTTACCTTTAATGGTAAATAACTACTGTCTGGAGCTGCAGCAGCACGGCGTGTGTACTGAATTGGTACATGCCGACTAGCCTGTTGAACCCAAGTAACAAATATAACAATGGCCAGAACTGCAATAATCAGAACTCCAACAAATATGAAACTACTCCACCATTCACTCCTTGGCGTGTCGACAAATTGTTCTTGATAGATTTGGTATAAACTCGTTGGTGTCCGAGCAATAATCCCGGCAAAAATTAGAATTGAAACCCCATTTCCAAGGCCTCGATCGGTAATCATATCACCCATCCAAGTTGCTAACATTGTTCCACCAGTTAAAATTAATCCAATTGTCATATAAGTTTGGACACCAGGATTTTGAACTAGGTTTAAACTACTTAAAGCATTAAACCCAGCCGTAATTCCGACTGATTGAACAAATGCCAAAACAATTGTTAAATATCTTGTAGCTTGATTAAGTTTACGACGACCAACTTCACCTTGCTTACTCCACTCAACAAACCTGGGCACAATGTCCATTTGTAAAAGCTGAATAACAATTTGAGCCGTGATGTATGGGGAAACTCCCATCGCAAAAATAGAATAATTGGATAAGCCACCACCACTAAAGGTATTTAAGATCCCGACCAATCCAGAGGAAGCAACACTTTGTAATGCTTTGGCGTTAATCCCAGGAACTGTGATATACGAGCCTAAACGATAAACAATCAAAACACCCAGTGTAAACAGAATTTTATTTCTAATATCCTTTACTTTAAAAGCGTTTTTGATAGTCGATAGCATTAAATCACCTCAGTTTTGCCGCCTGCTGCTTCAATTGCTTTTACTGCACTTTCTGAGAACTTGTTAGCTTTAACTGTAAGTTTCTTTGATAATTCACCATTACTAAGAACCTTGACACCAGTAAGTTCTTTCTTAACAACTCCTGCTTTGAAAAGTGCTTCTGGTGTAACTTCAGCACCCTCATCAAATGCATTTAAGTCATCAAGGTTAACGATCGCATATTCCTTACGATTAATATTAGTAAATCCACGTTTGGGAATACGACGATAAAGTGGCATTTGGCCACCTTCAAAGCCCAAACGAACCTTGCTACGTGCCTTTTGTCCCTTTTGACCACGTCCAGATGTTTTACCATTACCAGATGATGTTCCACGGCCAAGACGGTTGCGTTCGCGACGAGAACCTTCGCTAGGTTTTAATTCATTTAACTTCATAAGTTTCAGCACCTCCTAACTTATCTAATTATTTAACTTCTTCAACTTCGATTAAATGGGCAATAAGGAAAATTGCACCACGAGTCGCCTCATTATTAGGTAAGACAACTGAGCTATTAACCCGTCCCAAACCTAATTCTTTAACAATCTTGCGTTGCTTTGGGAGGCGATGTACCGCACTTTTAATAAGTGTAATTTTTAATTGAGCCATCATTGTTCCTCCTTATTCAGCCAAGTGCTCTGCCGAAACGCCACGTAAAGCAGCAATTTCATCAGCACTACGTAAACCCTTCAAGCCTTCAAATGTTGCACGAATTACGTTAACAGGTGTATTTGAACCTAAACGCTTACTTGTAACATCATCAACTCCTGCAAGTTCCATAACGGCACGAACAGCACCACCGGATGCAACACCAGAACCTTCTTCAGCAGGCTTCAATAGAATGCGTCCACCACCAAACTCACCGATGATTTCGTGAGGGATGGTTGTGCCAATAATTGGTACTTGGACCAAACTCTTTGTGGCATTATCAACAGCCTTACGAATAGCTTCTGGAACTTCTTGAGCTTTACCAGTACCAAAACCAACGTGACCATTTTTATCGCCAACAACAACTAAAGCAGCAAAACGAAGACGACGTCCACCTTTAACAACCTTTGTTACACGGTTGATAGAAACAACACGGTCTTCCAAGTCTAACTTTTCTGGATCGATATAATTCGACATGTACGGTATTCCCTCCTTATCTTAGAATTTAAGTCCGTTTTCACGAGCAGCTTCAGCTAATGCTTCAACTCGGCCGTGGTATAAATAACCGCCACGATCAAAAACGACCTTTTCGATTTTCTTTGCTGTTGCTCGTTTTGCAACTAAAGCACCAACAGAACTTGCTTGTTCAGTCTTTGAATCTCCACTAACTTCACTGTCCAATGTTGAGGCACTTGCTAGCGTTACACCCGCTACGTCGTCAATCACTTGAGCGTAGATGTTTTTATTTGAACGATATACATTTAAGCGTGGGCACTCTGCAGTCCCAGAAATCTTGTTACGAACACGCAAATGACGTCTTTGTCGTGTTTTATTTTTATCTGGTTTTGAAATCACAATTTTCACCTCTAGAATTTTTCTAACGATTAGCCTTAGGCAGCATTACTTACCAGTTTTACCTTCTTTAAGACGAACATATTCACCAACATAGCGAACACCTTTACCTTTATAAGGTTCTGGAGAACGAACAGCACGAATTTCTGCAGCAAAATCACCAACATGCTGTTTGCTAATTCCACTGATATTAATATGTGTATTGTCAGGGACCTCTAACTGAATATCAGCAGGGGTTTCCAATTCAACTGGGTTAGAATAACCTAAATTCAAAACTAATGTTTTTCCTTTAAGTTGTGCACGATATCCAACACCAACTAATTGTAGTTCTTTTTTGTAACCCTTAGTAACACCTTCAACCATATTATTGAAGTTGGCACGAGTTGCACCATGTAGGGCACGCATTTTATTATCATTACTTGGACGGTCAAATGTAACCACGTTGTCTTTAACAGTCATTGTGATTTCCATGCTAACAGTACGTGTTAACGTACCCTTAGGACCTTTGACAGTTACTTGATCACCATCGGTTTTAACTTCTACACCTGATGGGATTTCTACAGCTTTATAACCAATACGACTCAATTTAATGGCACCTCCTTACTTTTTAAAATTTTACCAAACGTAAGCTAATACTTCGCCACCGACTTTTTTAGCGCGGGCTTCTTTATCAGTGATTACACCTTCAGATGTTGAAATGATTGCAATACCTAAGCCATTCAAAACCTTAGGTACATCATCAGCTTTAACATATGAACGTAAACCTGGTTTGGAAATACGTTTTAAGCCAGTAATAACTCGTTCTTTATTCTTACCATATTTAAGGAACACGCGAATGATACCTTGTTTGTCATCATCGACATATTCGATGTTCTTGATAAAGCCTTCATTCTTAAGAATTTCAGCAATATCACGTTTGATTTTTGATGCAGGAACTTCTAATGATTCATGACGCACCATGTTGGCGTTACGAATACGTGTTAAGAAATCTGCAATAGGATCAGTCATAGACATTAATGTTTACCCTCCTTTTACTCCGATATAATTTTACCAGCTTGCTTTTTTCATGCCAGGAATTTGGCCTTCATGAGCTAATTCGCGAAGGCAAATACGGCAAAGATGAAATTTACGATATACAGAGTGTGGACGGCCACAACGTTCACAACGTGTGTAGTTCTGTGTCGAATACTTTGCAGGACGTTGACTCTTAATAACTAATGATTTTTTTGCCAAGTTAATTGCTCCCTTCGTTTACTTTTCGAATGGCATTCCCATTTGTGCCAACAATTCACGAGATTCTTCATCTGACTCTGCAGTTGTTACGATAACGATATCTAAACCACGAACATGGTTAACATTATCATAATCAATTTCAGGGAAGATTAATTGTTCACGAACCCCAAGTGTATAGTTACCACGGCCATCGAATGCTTTTGCACTGATACCATGGAAATCACGAACACGTGGTAATGAAACGTTGATTAACTTATCTAAGAAGTCATACATACGTTCACCACGGAGCGTAACTTTTGCACCAATAGACATACCTTCACGTAAACGGAAGCCAGCAATTGATTTTTTAGCTTTTGTAACCAATGGCTTTTGACCAGAGATTAAAGTTAATTCCTCAACAGCTTCATCAAGGTTCTTAGCATTTGTTGTTGCATCACCAACACCCATGTTCAAAACGATCTTATCAACCTTAGGTGCCTGCATAACTGAAGTATAATCAAACTTCTTCATGAGTTCTGGGGTAACTTCTTTAACATATTTTTCTTTTAAACGGTTAGACATGAAAAATTTTTCCTCCTTTCATGAATTATTTATCAATGGTTTCGCCAGATTTTTTAGCAAAACGTACTTTTTTACCATCTACTACTTTGTAGCCTACACGAGTAGGTTCATTTGTAGATGGATCAATTAACATCACGTTAGAAGCATCAATTGCAGCTTCTACATCAATAATGCCACCTTGTGGATTAGAGTTGTTTGCTTTTTGATGTTTTTTAACTTTATTTACGTCTTTAACAACAACGCGATTTTTATCAGCAAGGATTTTTGTAATTGTACCTTCCTTGCCTTTTTCTTTGCCGCTGATTACGCGAACTTTGTCACCATTTTTTACGAACATGTCGTGTTGCACCTCCTTCGATCCAATCCTTAATTACAATACTTCAGGGGCCAAAGAAACAATCTTCATGAAATCCTTGTCACGCAATTCACGTGCAACTGGGCCAAAGATACGTGTTCCTTGTGGGCTCTTATCATCTTTAATTAGGACTGCAGCATTTTCATCAAATTTGATGTATGAACCATCAGCACGATGTGCACCGTCTTTTGTACGAACGACAACAGCCTTGACAACGTCACCCTTTTTGACAACGCCACCTGGTGTTGCTTGTTTGACAGTAGCAACAATTGTATCACCAATATAACCAAATTTAACACGAGAACCACCTAAAACTTTAATTACTAAAATTTCACGTGCTCCAGAATTATCAGCAACTTTTAAACGACTTTCTTGTTGGATCACAGTTAGTGTCCTCCTTCCATCTTTTGTATCAGAATACGAAATTAAATAACAAAATTAGAGAATAACTGCTTTCTCAACAATATCAATCAATCGAAAACGTTTTGTTGCGGACAACGGACGTGTTTCCATAATTTTTACGATATCGCCAACTTTAGCTTCGTTATTTTCATCATGTGCCTTATATTTCTTTGAATACTTAACACGTTTGCCATAAACGGGATGCATCTTAGTAGTACTAACTTCAACGGTGATTGTTTTTTCCATTTTATCGGAAATAACTCGTCCCTGATATACTTTGCGAGAGTTACGTTCTTCACTCATCTGTTATATTCCTCCCTTCGTATTCTTCTACTTACTTAACTCTTTTTGACGTAAAACAGTTTTAATTCGAGCAATATTCTTACGAACTTGCTTCAAACGAGCTGTATTTTCTAATTGGCCAGTAGCTAATTGAAAACGTAAATTAAAAAGCTCGTCTTTATAATCTTGTTCCTTTTTAAGCATCTCATCAGTGGTTAATTCATTAATTTCTTTAGCCTTCATCTGATTCGCCACCTACTTCCTCGCGTTTGATGATCTTAGTTCTTACTGGTAGTTTCATTGAGGCAAGACGTAAAGCTTCACGTGCAGTTGCTTCATCAACGCCACCAATTTCGAACATCACTTTTTCACGTTTTACTGGTGCTACCCATCCTTCAGGAGTACCTTTACCATTACCCATACGAACACCTACACCTTTAGAAGTGTAAGACTTATGAGGGAAAATTTTAATCCAAACCTTACCACCACGTTTCATGTGACGGTTCATAGCAACACGGGCAGCTTCAATTTGACGGTTTGAGATCCAATGTGAATCCAAAGCCTGCAAACCATAATCGCCGAAAGTAACAGTCTTACCGCCCTTTGCGGCACCACGCATCTTACCACGATGTACACGACGGAACTTAACTCGTTTTGGTACTAGCATGACTATTTCCCTCCTTGTTCTTTAGAATTTCCTTTAGAACTTTTTACTTCTGGCAAGATTTCACCACGGTAGATCCAAGTTTTAACACCTAAACTACCGTATGTTGTACTTGCTTCGACCCAAGCATAATCAACGTCAGCACGTAATGTATGCAAAGGTACAGTTCCTTCAGAGTAATGCTCTACACGGGACATATCAGCTCCGTTTAGACGTCCTGAAACTTGAGTTTTAATACCTTTAGCACCGGCACGCATTGTCCGTTGCATAGATTGTTTCATTGCACGACGGAAAGCTACACGACCTTCAAGTTGAGCAGCAATGTTTTCGCCAACTAATTTAGCATCTAAATCAGGCTTCTTAATTTCAATAATATTAATATGAACTCGTTTACCTGTAAGTTCATTTAATTGTTTACGTAAGCTTTCTACTTCGGATCCGCCTTTTCCAATGACCATACCAGGTTTTGCGGTATGGATAGAAACGTTAACACGATTTGCAGCGCGTTCGATTTCTACATTGGAAACAGATGCGTCGGCAAGCTTAGTTGAGATGAATTTACGGATTTGTAAATCTTCACGTAAGTAGTTAGCAAAATCTTTTTCAGCATACCATTTTGCTTCCCAGTCACGGATGATTCCAACACGAAATCCATTTGGATTTACTTTTTGACCCACGCGTGTTCCCTCCTATTTCTCAGATACGACTACTGTAATATGACTTGTTCGCTTGTTGATTGGTGAAGCAGAACCTTTTGCTCGAGGACGGAAACGTTTTAACGTTGGTCCTTCATTAACATAAGCTTCACTTACAACCAAATCTTCACGATCTAAATCAAAGTTATTTTCAGCATTTGCGATAGCAGACATTAAAACTTTTTCTACTATTGGTGATGCGCCTCTTGGTGTAAATTTAAGAGTTGCAATTGCTTCTGCGACGCTCTTCCCTCTAATAAGATCGACTACTAAACGAACCTTACGAGCGGCAACGCGAACAGTCTTTGCAGTTGCATGTGCAGATGTTACTTGTTCAGCCATGATTCATCCTCCTTATTTAGCAACTGTCGTCTTCTTATCATCGGTACCATTACCATGACCATGGAATGTACGAGTAGGCACAAACTCACCAAGCTTATGACCAACCATGTCATCCTGGATATAAACAGGGACATGTTTTCTACCATCATAAACAGCAATTGTATATCCAATAAAGCTTGGAAAAATTGTAGAACGACGTGACCATGTTTTAATTACAGACTTTTTATCTTGACCCTTTTGTGCATCAATCTTTTTCAAAAGATGCTCATCTGCAAATGGTCCTTTTTTTAAACTACGACCCATTATGAAACCTCCTTTAGGGAAATTTGACTAAATATTACCTAAGCGACCGCGCTTACGACCACGAACGATAAATTTATTCGATTTGCTACGTTTGTTACGTGTTTTCTTACCAATTGTCTTCTTACCCCAAGGTGAAAGAGGAGATGGAAGACCAATAGGTGCCTTACCTTCACCACCACCATGTGGATGGTCGTTAGGGTTCATTACAGATCCACGGACATGTGGACGTTGACCAGCATAACGCGTACGTCCTGCTTTACCAACGTTAACAAGTTCATGTTCCTCATTACCAACGGCTCCAATAGTTGCACGGCCAGCAGATAGAATCATACGAACTTCTGAAGAAGCTAAACGTACAAGTACATATTTGCCTTCCTTGCCAAGCAACTGAGCTGAGGCACCAGCAGAACGAGCTAATTGACCGCCCTTGCCAGGTTTTAATTCAATATTATGAATAATAGTACCAACGGGAATCTCTGATAAAGGCAATGTATTTCCAACCTTAATATCAGCATTAACTCCAGATTGAACCTTGTCTCCAACCTTCAATCCTTTTGGTGCAATGATATATGCTTTAGTACCATCATCGTAACCAATTAAGGCGATATTAGCAGTTCGATTTGGATCATATTCGATAGCTTTAACTGTTGCAGCAACATCGTCCTTGATTCGTTTGAAATCAATAACACGGTACTGACGCTTGTTACCACCGCCACGATGACGAACTGTCATCCGACCAGAGTTATTACGTCCAGCCGTGTGTTTTTGAGATTCGAGTAACGATTTTTCAGGAGTCGTCTTGGTGATTTCGCTATAATCAAGCTGTGTCATGCCACGACGAGCATTTGTCGTTGGTTTAAATTTCTTAATCCCCACGTGTTTTTCCTCCTATAATTTTTTTATTATTCTTCGTCGAATAATTTGATTTCTTTTGAGTCAGCAGACAAAGTAACAATTGCCTTACGACGTTTCTTGGTATAACCAGAATAACGTCCCTGACGCTTCAACTTTCCTTTAACATTCATAATGTTAACTTTAACAACCGTAACGTCAAAAACGTCTGCGACAGCCTTTTTAACTTCTGTCTTGGTTGCATGAGTATCAACATCAAATGTGTAGCGCTTGTTGTCCATTTCAGCCATTGATGCTTCAGTGACTACTGGACGTAAAATTACATCACGAGATTCCATTATGCGAGAGCCTCCTCTACTTGAGAAAGAGCCTTTTTAGTGATAACTAGCTTGTCGTTATTGATAACATCTAATACATTAACACCACTTGGTGAAACGATTTTGATGTTTTCAAGATTACGAGCTGCACGAGCAGTTGCTTCATTATCTTCTTCAAGGACTAATAATGCTTTCGTCGAAACTTTTAAGCTGTTGAGTGATTGAGCAAAAGCTTTTGTTTTTGGTTGGTCAAAGCTATAGTCATCAACAACTAACAAACTGTCATCCAATACCTTTTGTGAAAGTACTGACTTCAGTGCTAAACGACGCATTTTCTTTGGCAATTTGTAAGCATATGAACGAGGTGTGGGACCGAATACGATACCACCGCCGCGCCATTGTGGCGAACGGATTGAACCTTGTCGTGCTCGACCGGTTCCCTTCTGACGCCATGGCTTTCTTCCACCACCACGAACAGCACTACGATTTTTAACAGCATGTGTGCCTTGGCGCATTGATGCACGTTGCATAATCACAGCTTCAAAAATCACATTGTCGTTTGGTGTGATACCAAAGATGTCAGAATTTAATTCAACTTCGCCATTCTTTGTACCATCTTGTTTATATAAAGATACGCTTGTCATTTAATTTAGTCCTCCTTTCTACTTTTTGTGTGGCTTAACTGCATTCTTAACAACTAAGAATGAGCTCTTTGATCCAGGGACATTTCCCTTAATCAGTAATACGTTATTTTCTGTATCTGCCTTTACGATTTCAAGGTTTTGAATTGTTCGTGTATTGTTACCCATTCGTCCTGGTAACTTCTTTCCAGGGAAAACACGGTTAATAATTGCACCGAGAGAACCTGGACGACGATGATAACGGGAGCCATGTGCCATCGGACCAATATGTTGTCCATCTTTTTTGATATTACCTTGGAAACCATGTCCCTTAGTAGTACCTGTGACGTCAACAATATCGCCTGCTGCGAATAAGTCAGCACTAATTGTATCTCCGACTTTTAAATCGTCCAGCGCAACATCTCTGACTTCATGGATGAACCGCTTAGGATTCGTATTTGCTTTTGCAACATGTCCTTGTTCAGGTTTGTTGCTTAGCACTTTGCGTTTGTCATCGAACCCTAATTGCACTGCGTTATAACCATCACTTTCAACGGTTTTAACTTGTAATACAACGTTTGGCGTTGTATCAACAACGGTAACGGGAACTAATTCACCGTTATCTGTAAAGACTTGGGTCATACCAATCTTTTTTCCTAAGATTCCTTTTTTGGTCATGAGTACACCTCCAATATATTTATCTTACTAAAATGTAAATCTAAAAATTAAAGCTTAATTTCAATATCAACACCACTTGGCAAGTCTAACTTCATTAATGAGTCGACTGTCTTTGGCGTTGGGTTAACGATATCGATCAAACGCTTATGTGTGCGCATTTCAAATTGTTCACGTGCCTTTTTGAATTTATGCGGTGAACTCAAAACCGTGTAGATTGTACGTTCAGTTGGTAATGGAATTGGACCAGAAATTGTGGCACCAGTTCTTTTTGCCGTCTCAACGATCTTGTCTGCGGATTGATCTAAAATGCGATGTTCGTATGCCTTTAAACGGATACGAATTTTTTGTTTTGCCATTGTGTTACCTCCTTCGTCTATTTTAAAAATGAGACTTGCTCCGTGAAAATTACCGCCACACCTCATGGCAAAGCGGCCGGGTGTGTCGCAACCTTTCACATCAAAGCTCCTTGTTTTCCTTGAATTAGCGGACAGAATTATCCCCTTAAAACTCAAGTACTTGTCCATATTACTCGATATAGCAGGCTTTTACAAGCACTTTTCGCTAAATACTTGTTAGTTCTACAAACTGTAATAAATTTGTAACATTGTATAAAGATGTTTTTCTCGTTTAAGAACCTTTATAATGGAAAATAAATTGGAGGAATTCTTAATGAAAACACCACAAGCTTTACTTATTATAGACTATACAAATGATTTTGTTGCGGACCAAGGTTCCCTAACAACTGGACAATCAGGTCAACTCATTGAACCTGAAATTATCAAACTAGCAAATAAATTTAAGCAAAACGATGATTATGTGATTTTTCCAACCGATTTACACGAAAAAAATGACGTTTTTCATCCCGAAACCAAACTTTTTCCACCTCACAATCTTGAAAATACATGGGGTCATGAACTTTATGGTCAAGTGCAAGGTTGGTATAACGAAAATAAAAGAAGTTCAAAAGTTTATTATTTCGACAAAAATCGATACAGTGCGTTTGTAAATACAAATTTAGATAATTTTTTACGCAGTCGACATATTGAAAAATTAACTTTAGTTGGTGTTTGTACCGATATCTGTATTCTTCACACAGCTATCTCTGCGTATAATCTTGATTATCAACTTAGAATTCCTGAAAATGGCGTCGCAAGTTTTGATCCTGTTGGCCACAAATGGGCAATGAATCATTTCAAAACATGTTTAGGCGCAGAAATTGTTTAACAAAAAAGAACCCTCCAAACAGTGGGTCTACACTTTCTGGTATTGGTGAATA
>NZ_JQBD01000034.1 GCF_001437255.1 Pediococcus damnosus
GCACCTAGGAAAACTTGACACATACATAAAAGGTTTCTCCTTGTTTTGAAAGCGTTAATATGATATTATTCATTTATTGAGTTCGACACACTCAACATTTTAACTATATTGATTTGACGCTCTGAGTTAAAATCAAACAAAGCTTCGGCTGAGTTTTATCTTTTGAGGCCGCTATCGGCCCATACATATGTCATTTAAGAAAAGCTATTGCAGATTGTTAAAACCTGCAGTAGCTTTTTTCGTTTATTTAATTTTGTTTAGCTGAACCCTTCGTTCAAATAGTCCCGTTGGCGATTGATATATAAGCTGAGCATTTTCACTCAGAGAAATACCACTCCTTTGACGTAATTGTCCAAATGGAGTTTTTATTTTAAAAATACTCATATCTGTTGTAGTTGCATTTGCATGCAATCCTTGAAGGATTCTAGTTAGTACGGTTCTCTTACCAAGCTCTGTAATTTTATTATTTTCCCACTGATCTTCAACTGGTAACTGATAAAAAATTAAATTACTATTCCTAATTTTCTCTCTAAAATTATTGGCATCATATGCTGAGAAATATTTATCCATTTTTTTCACAATCTCATCAAAAGCCGAATCCAATCTTAGATTATCTAACCGTTCAAGGTCATCTCTTGGACAGTCGGTAATGTTTGTATTGTTAATAGCCTTAAGTGCATTATTAGAAATCACTAGCTGTTGAGCATTATTTTTGTAAGTATCGCTTGCTAACATAAAAAACTGACCAGCATCATCAATAAGTTGTTGGAATCTAACTTTTGATACAACTATTTTAAAATCATCAGTTGTTTCAATAATTTCACCATTTTTTTTATCAACCTTATAATGAGTGAATTGTGGTTTAATAATTTTATAAAGTTCACCATTATTTTCGGTGGAATCATTTTCAAGCTTATTCAGTCTAGCTAACGCAAGTGTTGGTATTCCAATAACTCTGTAACTCACTTTATTTTTCTTTGTAATTTGCACAATAGTCATATATGCAAGACTTTTTCCAGAGTATCCGCCATATATCTTGGTTTCCTTATCATCTTTTATACGAATTAATTTTTTACTTCCTTGACCACTACCCTTATCATCTTTTGCTTTATAAATAGTTTGATTATATAAAGCTCCTCTTTTTTCACGTACTTCATGAGACACGAGAATTTTCTTGTAAGCAAATAAGTGACGAATATATTTAATATCTTCATCCTTAGTCCATAGAATTTCACCGGTCTCCTTATTAACCACTTGATCACAATGTTTCAGATCATAGATAAAGTTAAACCGTCGCATCTTCGTTTCCTTTTGAGTAAACTTCTTAAAATCACCGTAAACAAAGTAGGACTCCAGTTTTGGATAACGTTTCAGAAGATAATTTCCAATAAATGCTGCCAAATAAGCATCAAATGCATGATGATAATCATTTACATCCCGATTTTTCAATAACTCAAAGTCTTCGCGCATTTGGTGAGACAAGTCAGCCTTCACAGAAATGATTTGTGTACTATCTCCGTATTCATCAGCCAAAATATTTACAGCCAACTTAATAACCTGGCGCGTCTCCACTAACTGACGATTAATGAATCCATTTTCAGTATGAGCAGAAATATTTTCGGGATTCATTGTCAGATTTCGATACTTACCTTTCGAAATTAAACCTTGATCCTTCATTCTTCCCCAAACAGAAAGCATCTTCTTACCAAAAATATCAATCGGCACCGAATCTGCCTTTACTTGATTTTCATTTGTTAAAACCCGATTAGTCAATGAATCGTCTTTAACAAACGCTTGTGGCAAAATGTGATCAATCTGGTAACTAGAAAGTTGATCAATATTAAGTTGCTTACCAGTATAAATATCGATCCCGCCCTGCATAAAGTACAAGAATAAACGATCCTTAAAATCACGTTTATTATTAATTGCCTCTTTAAATTCTTGGCGTACCTTAGCACTTACCAATTCATTTGACACTTTTTCATAAGCAGCTTCAACCTGTCTTTGACGTTGTACAGATCGACGAGGATTGCGTTCCTCGCCTCGTGCAAACTCGACATGGATTTTGGCCGGTGCTTGCCCATGCATCGCATTTTGAATATCGTGGACAACTAACAAAATTTGGCGGATTGCTTTTTTATTTTGGGGAGAGGTATACAAATCATTAATGACATCTTGTGAGTCCGTTTTTTCCAACATTCCCTTATTAGCATCTGTCACTAATTTAGCAAAATCCGGTTCAGCTTGAATCTGCATAAAGTTTTCATTGGTAATCCAGAGAATATCCATGATGTTACGGTGCTCCGAATTTTTCAATCCAACTAATAATTTCCTTGATAGTCTGCCCCAACCTTGATAACGCTTAGTTGCCAACTTTTCTTTTTGGTCATCTGTTAACCAGGTTAAGTCGTTTAGTTTAGCTCGATAAATCTTCTTATCTTCAAAAATTGTCGACCACTCAATAATTTTTTCTAAATCTTCCTGGCGATCATTTTCTTCGACTAATTTTGCTCCAAAAATTCCACATAGATCACTATAAGTGCTCAAACTACTATTAAATCGTTTTTCATCTGCCAAGCCTTCAATAAGTGGTCGCTTAGAATATTGTCCCTGCGAAACCAAATAATCTTGCAGGTGTTTAATCGTCACATTCTTGAACTGCTTAAATAAATCATTGAAAATTTGCTGCTTCTGTTCAATAGAAATTGGTTTGTGATCAATTCGAATTTTATTCAATTCGTTTAAAACCTCAAATTTTTGATACAACAAACTTTGTGCTGGTAAAACATCCTCACCTAATAAATAGGTATCCGTAGTGGTCATTCGTTTAATAAACTGATTAGCCGTTGCCATCCGATCCACTTTCTGATCAAAATTCCATGGCGTAATATTTCCAGGCTCCTTACGAATCATCCAGGCAAACTCAGCCCCTGATTGATTCTTCTGATCCTTGGCCGTAATCATCGGTCCAACATAATATGGCACCCTAAATGTAACCAATTCATCCAATTTGTATTTAGCAAGCTGCTGCCGTTTTTTATCAGGATTGGGATTTAATTCCGCTAACCAAGGATAGTAAGCCTTCTGATTTTCAATAATCTGATCCAATTCTTGTTGTTGCAATTGATGTGGAATCGAGCCATTTGCCTTCGTGCGTTGCTTAGGCATAAAGATATCCTGGTCGATATAAGTTTGAATTTCATTAGCTTCTGCGGAATCATCTAAATTAACCTGAACCTGTTTATAAAAATCTTCTTGAGGTAAAACTTTGCCTTTTACACCGTCAATATAGCCATCGTATGCCGCACGAAGGTTCTTGGCTTTCTTAGTATCTGTCATGCCGTTAATCAATTTTTTAAACAACTTAAGGTGATCTTTATGCAAATCATATTTTGCCACCATTGATTGAGATAACGTATGATTTTCAGGGACAATTGCGGATAAAGTAATTCCGGAGTACAGACTACGCAAAACTTCAATAATCTCATGCCCATCATCCGTCATTTGGCCTTCAATTTTTGCCAAATCATCATCAATACTTTCGGAATCAAAAGTAATCGACCATTCTTTTGCGGCTTCTTTGTCCACTTCCACATTAGTAATGACATTTAATTTTGCTTTATTGCCCAGAGATGCCTTTAAAATTTCTGTTGCAACAGCCTTATTTCGTTTTTCAATATCTTTATCTTCGGAGCTCTGATAAATATCACTAACTAACGTACGTTGGCGATCAGCCCTACTTCTTTTATTGTCTAATAGAACTTCCTTAATTTGTTCCAAATTATCTGTTCGGAATTCTATTGATTCATCAGGAAAAACACGTTGATAAATATCGTTTAATTCTTCAAATTTTTCTTCCAAATTTAGTCTGCCAACTTTGAAATTATTGGCAGGGGTCGCATTCAAAAAATGGCCTCTAAATTTCATAATATGATGAATTGCCAAATAGATTTCACGCACATCAAATTTTCGATGCTCAGTCATTAATGCGTTACGCAAATGATAGATTGTTGGATATTTTTCATAAAAGTCCTTATCAGAGCGATCATTAAATAAGATATCTCCTGAATATTGTTTTTTACTGTCTTTAGGAGATAAATTAGATTCTTTCAAACGGATAAAAAACGCCTCATCTACGGGGGTTATGTATGCATCAAAGATTTCCCGTAATAACTTCAAACGCCAGCGACGACGACTTAAGCGACGGCGAGTGGTTCGAAAACTACGGCGGTCTGCAGCGGCTTTTCCTTCATCGAAAAGTCTCACCCCAATTGCATTTTTTCCTTTTACACGGATTACTCGATTGTTATCGTTGACTACCGCAAATCCGATTGAACTTGTTCCAATATCTAAACCGATACTATATTTTTCATTTGTCATTCTTATTCCTCAATTTAAAACTTCTATATTTATATAATACAGGTTTGTTTAGCGCTTTCATATATTTTTGCAAATTTTTAAGCAAAAATGTCCGCGAACACATGATTTCTTACCGTCAAGAGACGTATGAGTTTATATCGCCCTAATTTTGCTGTAGAGTAAAGCTATCAAGCAATCCGAGGAGGTTTTATATAATGAAAATTTCAGTTCCGACATCAAATGGATTATTACTAGATAAATACAGTAAGCATGCCGCTCCAGAGCAAATTTACAATGGCAATCCTTCGATTTCATTTCCGATTGACATTCAGGATGTTCCAGACAATGCTACAACGCTGGCGTTAACATTACTGGATTTCGATGCCGTTCCAGTTTGTGGTTTCCCATGGATTCATTGGACTGCGGTCAACATTCCAGCTGACAAATCGGTCACAATTCCAGAAAATGCCAGTCAGAGCAATGTTATTGACTTTATTCAGGGCAATAACAGCACGGCTGGTTCACTAATCGGCGCAACGGATCCACTAACTACTCGTCATTACATCGGTCCTACGCCACCAGACAAAAATCATGATTACTGGTTGAGTATTTATGCATTAGATACCACCCTTAGTTTGCAGAATGGTTTCTGGTTAAATGAGTTTTACCATGCCGCAAAGGGTCATATTATTAGCAAACAAAGGCTCAGCATTATCAGTCGAGCTTAATTCAAAAAAGCAAGCATAAATTGTGTGACATCGCAATTTATGCCTGTTTTAGTTTAGCAATTTAATTTTCATTTAGCTGTGTTTATCTTTTGGTTAAGGCCTTTAGTTTTTCTTACTTTAAACACCACATAATGATCACAGATTTTTAAATTCGATTTAATCTAACCCCTGCATACTTAGAATATTCATTCAAAAGAAAGTAAGGAGCGATGATTATGTTATTAAACAGTAAAAACTTATCCGTTTTAGAAGTTCAAGTATTGGGTATTTATCAAGCAAAAATTGAGGTCAAAACCATTTCTGGCAAATGTCTCTTCGTCTATCCCACTCAAACTCAAAAAGATGATCCCTTATTTTGGCAATCACTTAAGGATATTATTAAAGCAAAACTCTGGTTACCCATCAACAAAACGTTAAACCAATTGATCGATTCAGATTGGTTAGTCCCTTTAAACACTTAAACATTTCAAAAACGATTATAAGAACGATAATTTAAGAACCACTAATAGTTATCGTTTTTAGTAACGTGTCTCAAAATCCTTTTGTGCATCCGCCAGTTTGCGCAAAAACCGCGTCACTACTGCCAGCTCCGAATCCGAAAACTCTGCCAATGCTTGCACAGTCTCTTCATGCAAATGTTTATGAAGGGCAATGTGGGCCGTTGCCAATTTTTGACCATCAGCCGTCAGTTTCAAATAAACCGTTTTTTTATTAGTGGGCCGCTTAAATTTTTCTAGCAGGTCTAATTTTTCCAAATGATTAATCCGTCGTGAAGTTCCTCCCTGCGTGATTTGAACCGCCTCAACTACTTCACTGACCGTTTTTTCTCCTTGTAACAGAACACCCAAAATATCCAAATCATTATGGGTCAGATGGTTTTTTTGTGGATTTTCCTTAATTGCTGTTTGTTTGGCAATCCACGCTTCATGTTGATTATGATTTTCGGTTGCACTAAGTTGTTTTAATAACTGTGTAATTGTTTGATACTGCTTTTCGTCCATAATTACACCTCCACTTATATATTACCAGTAATTAATAGTTGACAACAGGAAAGGTTTGCTTTATATTTAAAATATTGATTACCGGTAATATAAAAAAATAAAAAAGGATAATAAACTATGAAAGCATTAATAATAAAAGATTTTAAAACAGCCCCAATGATTGATTTGAACGTTCCTACTCCCGTCGCTGACACCAAATTTGATACCTTAATTGATGTCCTAGCAGCGCCAATTGAAAATTTTGACAAGGCCAATGCGACTGGCCGCCATTATTCAAGTACCTATTGGCATCCTGCATTTCCAAGTATCCCTGGCGCAAGTGGTATCGGGCGCCGCGTGGATAATGGTAAGCTAGTGGCCTTTCCCGCTCGTACATTGAAACCACGCTTCGGCTCATTTGCAGAACAGACAGTTGCCAATTCAAAATTACTTTTTGAAATTCCTGAAGATACTGATATTTATTCAAGCACGGCCGCAGCTTCTTCACTAACAACCAGCATTGCTCCTCTGCAATTTAGCTTAGAAATGAAACCTGGAAACACCGTTTTAATCAACGGTGCAACTGGATTTGCAGGACAATTGGCAATTCAGGCCGCCAAAGCGTTGGGCGCCGCAGAAATCATTGGCACTGGTCGAAACCCAGAACGATTGGCCGCATTGAAAGATCTCGGAGCCACTCAAACAATTTCATTAGCTGACGATGACGAAACAATTTTAAATAACCTGTCTAACATGAAAATCAAAGGTGATTTAATTATTTTAGATTACTTGTGGGGCCATCCCATTGAACTGATTCTAAAATCAATCGTCCCCACTAGTTTAGAGATGAAAAGGGCAACCTCGCTTGTTTCCATTGGAGCAATTGCCGGCCAAAACATCACCTTACCGTCGACCGCTTTGCGCACATCAGGCTTGCAAATCATCGGTATGCAAACACCAAAAGTGATGCAAAATCAACAAGCTGTCTATCAAGCCGTCTGGAAATTATTGGGCACGGGCAAAATTAAAACGACTGTCAAAACGATTTCGTTAGAAGACGCGGCCAAAGATATTGACTGGCAAAAACCAGTTCCAAGTGGAGTGCGAACGGTAATTAAAGTGAGTGAGATAAAGCGTTAAAAAGGTGATAAATAAGTGTGACGGAAGCGAGATCGCAATCCCACAGGAGTCGTGCTTATGATCGGCCTCTTGTTTTGCCAAGCTGTCCTAAAACAGTGAGTGAGGTAAAACGATAAGAGGCTGATCATAAGTGCGACGGATGTGGGATCGCAATCCCACGGGAGTCGTGCTTATGATCGGCCTCTTGTTTTGCCAAGCTGTCCTAAAAACAGTGAGTGGATTGAAACGGGAGCTATAGAGCTATAAGAGCGTCGGTAGCGGAATCGCATCCCGCGGTTAGACGTGTTTACATCTCTAAGCTTGTTTCAAGAAACTGCCCAAAAACCAGCTCTTCACTCCTCAAAATAGTAGAATGGAGGCAATTAAACTAGTAAGAGAGGCAACTATGTCAGAACCTTATTTTAATAAAATTACTGCAACTGGATATCATGAAATTGAAAAAGAAATTGAAGAATTAAAAGCTAAACGTCCTGCGTTAACTAAACGCCTGGCCGCTGCAGCTGCTTTGGGCGATCGTTCCGAAAATGCTGAGTATACTTTTTCAAAACGAGACCTTCGTCAACTGGAAAGTCGACTTCATTTTTTAAATAAACAACTGCAATATTCCAAGATTGTCCAACCAACTAATAATCAAATTGTCGAAATTGGTAAAAAAGTTACCATTGAATTTGTGGATGATCATGACCAAATGGACTATCAACTAGTGGGAAAACAGGAAGCAGATATCAAGACAAACAAAATCTCCCTGGTTTCACCATTGGGATCAGCATTATTAAATAAAACCGTTGGCGATATCGTTACAATCCATGCCCCAGAGGAAACTTATCAAGTGAAAATTTTATCCGTTAATTTATAATTTTCCAATTCATACAAAAATCCACGCAAGCTAACAAGTCTGCGTGGATTTTACTATTATCCTTGGGTTTTATTATGAGAATGTTCAGGTGCTGTATCTGGCATTCCATTAAGCTTCTCCATATCTTCATCACTAATTTCAAAGTCTAATTTGGCATTATCCTCAATATGTGATTGACCAACCGCTTTTGGTAACGGCAAGATATTATTTTGTAAACAGAAACGTAACGCCAATTGAGCGACGCTAACCTTGTTTTCCTTTGCTAAAGCTAACATTTGATCGTTCTTCAGCAAACCACCAGTTGCCAATGGTGAATAAGCTTCAACTAGGATTCCGTTTTGTTTCGCAAAGCTTGTAATCTTAGGCTCAGTATACCCAACATAATACTGAATTTGATTAACCATTGGCTTTACTTTTGCATCAGCCAGCACATTTTTAAGATCATGCACATTAAAGTTTGAAACCCCAATTGCCTTAACTCGGCCACTAGCATAAATATCTTGCATTGCCCGCCAAACTTCAACATTTCCTTTATCACAATCTTTACCAATCTCATCCCATGGCCATGGTGCATGGACCAAATAAAGATCAACATAATCAATATTCAGCTTTTTGAACGTACTTTCAAAATCTGCCATTGCCTCATCATACGTTTTACTATGTGCAGGAAGTTTTGATGTGACAAAAATTTGATCCCGGGCAATTCCAGAATCGCGAACTGCACGACCCACATCCTCTTCGTTCCCATAGGCCTTCGCTGTATCAATGTGCCGATACCCAACTTTTAACGCATTCCGTACTGCTTGATACGCCACATCGCCGGCTGGGGTTTGCCAAGTTCCGAATCCAACTTTAGGAATTTTGACGCCGTTTGCTAATTCAAATGTATCTGTTAAAACTGACATTGTTTTTCCTCATTTCTATTAATTTTATTGCACTCAAATAAATTGTACGCGTTTTCTTTAGATGGGTCGATTAATAAGCTTCAACCTGTTAAAATATAAGTATTAGAAGGGATTGTGATTTAATGTCTAGCAAAATGTATCAACGTATGATTGCTGCAGCTATCTTAATTATCGTTATTGGGATCAGCCGGCCGTTTCCAATGCAATGGGCTAACACACTCTGTCTTATTTTAGGTGCAGCTTTAATTGTTCTAACAATTATAATTGGCCAACATAAAAGTAATCAAGAACACGTATAAGCACCCGTTAACGCTATTAAAATCCATAAATATGGCGTATGCTTGTCGTGTAAAGAGGGATTGATAGCAATGGCTCGCATTGTAAAAATGACCACCCAACAAGCAAATGAATATCTTGATTGGCAATATTCAGAACCTTACACATTTTATAATTTTCCGACTTCTGTTAATCGCATAGATCTTCTTAACGAACTGCTCGCAGGGATCAGCGATTACTATGCCATTTTAGATGATGCTGATCAGTTATTTGGAATTTATGAATATCAATTTCATAATGGCATTTTAGAAATTGGTTTAGGTATTCGCCCGAAAGATACTGGAAAAGGATTTGGTACCCAATTTGTTCAACAGTGTCTTGCGTTTGCCCAGCAACATTATCATTACTTTGGGAAAGTCACGCTAGAAGTTGCCTCTTTCAATCAGCGTGCTATTCATCTTTTTCATATCCTAGGTTTTAACAAAACAGGCGAACGAGAAGGCCAATCATTTGGCAAACCCGTGACCTTTGTCAAAATGTCACGCATTCAATAAAATTTAAAAAGCTAGAGGAAACTTGATTATACTAAATCAGTTTTCTCTAGCTATTTTTATCTCGATTTTTAAAAACGGTTATTGACGTGAAATCAAAATTTACTCACTGGTTTTCTACGCTCGCTAAATCCGGAATTGAATCCATAGCGCCCGCCTTTTGGACCGTTAGTGATGAGGCCAAATTGGCAAACTCAATCGCCTCGGCAATATTGCTTAGGTCCGGGACCATTTTGGCAGCCAAAGCGCCGATAAAAGTATCACCGGCGGCCGTTGTATCCACCGGTTTTACTTTGTGAGCATGAATCAAATCCGATTTACCGTTAACTTGATAGAAGACGCCGCGTGATCCGAGGGTAATCACCGTATTGGCAATCCCCATTTCACGAAACTTTTCTGCAGATTCCTCACAATCCGCTTTGGTTTCCACCTTCAAATTAGTCAAAGTCCCCGCTTCCGTTTCGTTTGGCGTGATGACATCCGTTAACTTGATTAACTCTTCTGGTAACTTTGGCAAAGCCGGTGCTGGATTTAAAATTGTCAGGACGCCAGCTTTTTTAGCCATGGAAAACGCCGCAATGACTGGTTCCAAATTTGTTTCCAATTGGGCAATCAAAATTTGTGAGCTTTGAATATTTGCGCGGTCATCGGTCACATTTTCAACCGTTCCCAGTTTATTGGCACCGCCCTCCACCATAATGGAGTTATGTCCGTCTGGTTCTAAAATGATAAACGCCTGACCTGTATTGGCCGCTGATAATTCCCGAACGCCACTAATATCAATGCCTTCATTTTGACATTTTTTCAACAAGAACTGACCAGCATCGTCTTTACCAATTGTTCCAATGAAGTGAACCGAAGCACCTAATCGTTGGGCTGCGACAGCCTGATTAGCTCCTTTTCCTCCGGCAGCTTGACTACTTGGCCTTAATAAACTCAATGTTTCTCCCTGCAAAGGGATATGGTCAACCGGAATGTGGATATCCATATTCAAACTGCCAACAACCGTCACTTGATTTGTCATGGCTACTCCTTAAAATATTGATTTGTATTTAACCTAATGAAACCAAAAAACAAATCATTAGTCAATTAATAATCCCAAGTTAATAAAAAAGAATTGAAAGGTTTGTTTAAACCCTTCCAACACTTTAAGATTATCTATCTGTTAATCATTGTCTTCTTTTTTATCACTAATCAATTTCGAAGGCGTAATTGTTTTAACCTGATAGCCCTCGTCTGTATCAGAATTTTGTACAAACGTTGCGACATACCGATAAATTTGAACTCGTTCATTATCGGAATCATCGAAATCAAAAGTTACATCGTAAGTTACATCCGCGCTATTTCGGCCACTTGGCACAATACTCTTCACTTCAGGATCATAACTAACACTGTTAATATCATCATCTTTGTAATAGCCTTTAGACATTTTCAACAGATCTTGATATTGCGAATTTGAAGACCCATTTATAAAACTTTCGGAAAGTTTGTTCCCATTATAATCAGTCGCGTCACTTTCCTCGCCATCTGCAGCTACTGCTTCAAATCCAGAGAAAATACTATCCAGCTCATCGCTGGCATCAGACTTAGTCATAATTCCCGGAAAATCAACACTAATTTCCGTTCCATCATCGCTTTCACTGATTGATTTTGTGGTTGACGAAATTGTTCCCTGACCCGTCTTATACCTCAATTGCAGTTTCATCACACTGGACCAAGGAATATTATTAAAAGAGTAAACGCCTGAACTATCAATCGTTCCCTTATATTTATCGTTTAAGTATATTTTGGAATTTGCATATCCTTTTACATCAAAAGAAATCGTCTTTAACGACAGATCATAGGCCTTATTACTATCAACTTCATAGTCTGCACTGTTGGTCATTGCATGCCCATTTACTGTCCCGGTTGATTTTAGATTATACAATCCGGGCACAAGCGGCCCGATTTTTTTAGACAATTTTGTCGCAGTTGTGTTGAGCACTTTCTTTTTATCAACTGATAAAGTTACATCAGTGTGATTCGTTGAGACGATTGGATAGACTGGCTTTACAAACACCTGATACTTTGGAAATAGTAACCATGCTTTTCCGTCCAACTTAAAAATAAATTTCTGATTGGTGGTCATCCCGCTTATACTACCTAATTGGGACTTTAAGATACTTAATTTTTGTTTGTTATCAGTCATGCTTTTGACAAAGGGTTCCATGTTTTTATTTGTGATTTTTAAATTAGGATCCGTGGTCGTAAAGTAATGAGCCACATTTTTGTCGCCCTGAATTGCAGAAATTGTCCGATCTAATTGTTTGGATTTTTGATAGTAATCAGACCCAAACATATATCCTCCGATTAAGAGAACCACAACACACGCAATTAGAATCGTTGCCCATTTTGGTAATTTTTTTTGCGGTTTTGTCTGATAATTTGCAGCCGCCCGGGTCTGTTCCTCATTTTCATTATATTTCTGACCTACAGAATCATTGTCAGTACCAGCATTAGTTTTATTGGTTGGTGTTTCACCAGATTGTTCTGGTTGTGTATGTACTTCACTTGTTTGTTTAGCAAGATAATCTGCAATATTGAATCCACACTGCTTACAAAAATGAGCACTCTTTGCGGTTTCTGCGCCACAATTTGGACAAAACATTTTTTTGTCATCCATAATTAGTCTCCTCTATATTTCACATCTTTACTGCCACAGTAAATTTATTCACACTCAAAAAAATTCATTTTAAGTTGGCTAACTCACTGCCTGCATGACTGTAGCTAAAAATATTATATCATAGTATCATCAATTTTATGTTATGATCATTGATTTTAATTATGGTTATATTAATTAATTTGTAATTTTTAAATTATTCGAATAAAAAATAGGCAAACTCTACTTTCTTCGAGTTTACCTATTGCAATCGTCCATATCCTATTCTTTATTTTCTGCTGTATAAATTAAATGTTCATTTACAAAAGTCATCAATCCTTGTTTGCTTAACTCACGCCCATAACCTGAATTGCGGATTCCGCCAAATGGTAATTCTGGTAAACTGGTCCAACCGTGATTTACAAACGTCATGCCGGCCTTAATTTGACTGGCAACTTCTTCGGCATGTTTCAAATCAGAGGACATGACCACACTTCCCAAGCCATACTGCGAATTGTTAGCGAGCTGAATTGCTTCTTTTTCTGAGTGAACTCGGAAAACTTGGGCAACCGGTCCAAACAGTTCTTGATCAAAAATGGGATTTTCTGGAGTTATATCCGTCAAAATCGTCGGCATAAAGAATTGCCCTTCCGCTTGCACGGATTCATTACCATAGACAACTTCTGCACCATTGGCAATTGCTTCATCAACTTGTTTTTGAAGCTTTTCTTTCCCATGTTCAGACGACATCGGAGCTAAGGTTGTGGTGCGATCCAGTGGGTCTCCCATCTTCATTTCAGAAAAGCTCACAATTAACGCATCCATAAAATCGTCGTAAAGTGCATCGGGGACAATAAATCGTTTAGATGCTGTACAAGTTTGGCCAGAGTTGGCAAGACGAGCCGCTGGTGCCACTTTATATAAAAGTTCTCGATCCACATCTTCTAAAACGACAAACGCGTCATTACCGCCTAACTCCAATGTCGACTTTTTCAAATTTTCACCAGCCGCCTTGGCCACTGATTTACCACCCCGCTCGGATCCCGTTAAGGCTACTCCTGCGATTCTTGGGTCAGCAATCATATCAGCAATTTGATCATAGTCTAAAAAAAGATTAATCAAACTGCCTTCAGGAGCACCGGCATCATCCACAATTTGCGAAATCTTTCGTGCCGAACCCGGTACAATCGACGCATGTTTTAAAATAACTGGGTTGCCGACCATAAAGTTAGGGGCAAAAATCCGCATTACTTGATACAACGGAAAATTCCAAGGCTCACACGCCAAAATTGGGCCAAAAGCCTGTTTTAAAACGGTTGCCTTGGCGTCCTTCGTTTCAATTTCAGTTGGTTGCATGAATTCTTCTGCATGATCCGCAAAATAATCGGCAATTGAGGCGCATGAATCGACTTCATCTTCAGATTCACCAATCAATTTTCCCATTTCACGGGTCATTGTTTCGGCCATCGCTTGTTTTTCATCACGTAATTGGCTGGCTACTGCATGGAGCACGGTTGCCCGTTCACTGATAGAAACAGTTTCCCAAGATTGGGCCAAATCCGTCGCCGTTTGAAGAGCAGCTTCAATTTCATTACTCGTTGCGTTTTCATATTCGTTTAACGTCTCGTTCGTGTAGGGATTAACTGATTTGTAAGCCATAATAGTCTCCTTATTTTGAGTTGAGTTAAATTCATTTGTAGCTCAATTATAACGAGCGCAAATCGGTTAATGCGAACGATTTGCCCATTAAAAGGATATAGAATTCATTCCACTGGTAGCGCTTTAATGCTACACTCTAAGTATCAACTAAAAGAGGGAGAAAATCATTATGATTCAACATATTTTTTTAGACATGGATAATACCTTGTTAAGTCCGGACGGATCAATCAGCACTAAAAATATTTCCGTCATCAAAAACAGTCCAATTCCGGTTTCACTAGTATCCGCGCGCGCACCATTTGAAATGCAATTTGCCATTCAGGATTTAGATTTACACACCACTCAGGTTGCGTTTAATGGCGGCCTAATTTATAAACCAACTTCAACAGCCTATCAACAGGTCTATTCAAAGGCGATTGACCCACAAACTGCTCAAAAAATTATTGATGTCGTTCACCAACAATTTCCAGCTTCTTCATTAAACTGGTATTCAGACACGGCCTGGTATACTGATAAGAACTGTAAAGAAACTGATTTTGAAACTTCCATTACCCATGAAAAACCAGTGATCAGTGACTTGCCTGATGCAAATCAAACGATCTATAAATTTATGCTCATTAGTTTTGACCCCGTCTTATTTAGTCAATTGGTAGATTATCTAAAGCAACTCAATCTGGCCAATGTAAACATCATGACTTCTGGGGATTCCTATATTGAAGTCACCGATACTAGTGCTACAAAGGCAAATGCAATCGCTCAAATTCAGGCTGAAGAACATCTTCAAAGTGATCAGTTAGCTGCCTTTGGTGACGGTGAAAATGACATCCCCATGTTTAAAAAGGTTGGCCTCCCAATCGCCGTGGCCAATGCTACTGAAGACGTAAAACAATATGCCAAATTCATTTCTACAAGTAATAGTGACGATGGCGTGGCCAATGGCATGCAGCAACACGTTTTTAATAAATAACCTTACGCCTGCAAAACGAGGAATTATATGTCAGATTTGAGAGATGCCTTATTTTTCATAATCCTTTTTGGTATCCCAATTTTAATTGGTTTTTCCTTACTCAAAATCAAAGCTTTGCGGATAAACAAATGGGGACTAATCGCAACTATTTTTCTGCTTGTTTTCACCTCAGCCCCTGTATTTATATATTCTGAGTATCCTCATGCCATTCTTTGGCAATTTAGTGATATTTTATGGATTGCTATTGCAATTATATTCATTAGAAATATTGTTCACTATCGGAAGCAAAAATGAATTAATAAAAGGACGCTTGAAACCAACTTGTATGAGTTAGTCGTTCAAGAGTCCTTTGATGTTGTTATTATTTTTGGTGAATTAAGATTCAGGAATTATTACTTGTTTGTTTTTATCTTAGATTTTTTATCAGACTATTATAACTATCTGTGTTTTTATGCATTTATAAAGTTGTCTATCCATTGATACTAAAGGAATCATATAGATTCATATGATATAATTTAATTTGTAGAAAAGTTAAGACGGTGGCGACTTTTTCTGAAAGGTGTGATGCCTATGAGATTAAGAATCTCGGTTTCTAATCCTGACGAAAGGAGTAGCCTCGTGTCGGTGATCGATGCGTTACAATTGATGTTGACGTTTGGGATATTTTTATTATCTCTGTTAACATTTATTGTTGAGTTGATTAAAAATCAACAAAAAAAGTAACCGTCTTACTTTAGCCAGTAACGGTTACTTCAAATAACTAAGTCTGTGCCACCGTCTTTAACGGTTCTGCATGAGAAGCACTGACTACAATCAGTGCTTCTTTTTGTAAGTTAATTATAGCATGTTCATTTTTAAAAATAAAACAATGAAATCGGAAAAATATCCCAAATTTTTTTAAATTCGCATTTTTTGCTCAATTAACCCAATTTTTTTGTAAATGACGCTTTGAATTTTTTTTTACCTCTTGGTACAATTGCTCAAGTAGTCAGTTACATGAAACCCATGTGGGTCATTAATTTTTATTGCTTATACTTCTATATTCTTGAGAATGCTGAAATTGAACTTCCAAAAACTCAATCAACTCCAACTCTGAGAAAAAGTACGTTGTCATTAGCAACGATCGCTGGTGTTTCTTCAGAAATTGGAGGTTTTTTTATGCAGTCAAGTCAGTCACACGTTCCTTTTACAACTAAACTTGCCATTTTTGGATTAGCAGGTTTAGCATTTTGTGGTGTTTTAATCGAAACTTCGATGAACGTCACGTTTCCAACCCTCATGAAACAGTTCGATGTTTCGCTAAACACCGTCCAATGGATCACGACGGCGTATCTATTAGTAGTCGCTGCGGTGATTTCCGTTGCGGCATTTATGGAACGCCGGTACTTATTCAAACAGCTTTTCTTTGTCGCCGCGGCCATGATATTAATTGGTATTTTTATTTGTGGATCAGCCACTAGTTTTCCGATGTTGCTAGTGGGACGCATTGTTCAAGCCATCAGCACAGGAATTACCATGCCCCTGTTAATCGCCGAAATTATGCAAGAAATTCCGCTGGCTAAACAAGGAAGCTACATGGGAATCGGCGGAATGGTGATCGCATTAGCGCCATCGCTCGGTCCCACATATGGCGGCCTTGTGACTCAAAACTTGTCCTGGCGATTTATCTTTTGGTTAATTCTACCAATCGCAATAATCGCAAGTGTTGTGGGCCTTTTATTTATCAAACAAGGATCAGCACCGCAAAAATCGAAATTTCCTTGGAGTCAATTTGTTAGTTTTGTCTTAGCCTTAATTATGCTTACTTTGGGAGTTAATAACGCTGGAAATTATGGTTGGAACGCGATCCAATTCTATGGATACGTAATTATTGGAATACTCTTTTTAGGCCTTTTTGTTTACTTGGCACAACGATCCCAAACACCGTTAATTAATCTATCAATTTTTAAGCACTGGGCTTTCACATTACCGCTAATTATTTATTTTTCCATTCAGTTTGTTCAGCTTTCCCTCACATTTTTACTACCAAATTACGCGCAACTTGTCTTACATCAAGGGACGTTTATTTCTGGTTTCATGTTATTTGCAGGAAGTTTGGCATCGTCCATTTTGGCACCTATTACTGGCAGAATTTTAGATGAATATGGGATTGGCAAACCACTATTAATCGGTAGTGGCTTCATTTTGATGGCTACTTTAGGTTTTGTAGTTTTTCATAACAATCTAAACGTCGGATTAATCGCAATTCTATATGCCCTCTACGCGATTGGATTCAGTTTTATGTTTAATAATTCTTTAACATCAGCATTGCAGAATATTCCACCACAATTGATCGGTGACGGAAATGCCACTTTTAATACGCTGCAACAATACGCTGGATCCATGGGAACCGCGATTGCTTCGGCAATGTTAATAGGCCACGGAACTCAACACATTAGTGTAATTCAACAAACAGCAAATGGGGCCACTTCAGAATTCATACTGGTCTTCATCGTTTGTATAGTGGTGAGTGGATTAGCCGTCCTTGTGCAACGAAAATCATAAAACATATGGTATATGGTTAATTTTGATTTTTGGTTCGCATTTTTCGCTCAAATAACCTACAATTAAGGAAATAATTAAGTGAGATGATATTTTTATGACAAAACGTATTAAAGGTTCATGTACCACAATTTTAGTCGGTAAAAAAGCTTCGATTGACGGTTCCACAATGATCGCCCGTAACGAAGACGGTGCTGGTCCACTCAATCCTCAGAAGTTTGTTGTAATCAAACCAGCTGACCAACCAACACATTACAAATCTGTTTTAAGTCCTGTTGAGATTGATCTTCCTGATAATCCCCTCCGCTACACATCAACTCCTGATGCAACAGACGGTCGCGGCGTTTGGGCGGGTGCTGGAATCAATAGTGAAAACGTCGCAATGACCGCTACTGAAACCATCACTTCTAATTCACGCATTCTTGGTGTTGACCCACTAGTAGATGATGGAATTGGTGAAGAAGATATTACCACCATTACCCTTCCTTACATTCATTCTGCTCGTGAAGGCGTCAAACGGCTTGGTGCCCTATTAGAAAAATATGGGACCTACGAAATGAACGCGATGGCTTTTTCTGATAAAGATGAGGTTTGGTATTTCGAATCAATCGGCGGTCATCACTGGGCAGCTATTCGCATCCCTGATGATGCATACGTGATTGCCCCCAACCGTTTCAACATCGATCAATATGATTTTGATTCTGAAGATACTTTATTTGCCGCAGACTTACCTGATTTGATTGAAAAGAATCACTTAAATCCTGACCGCGATCAAGTTAACTTACGTCATATTTTTGGCAGTGCTACCGTTAAAGACACGCGTTATAATAACCCGCGTGCTTGGTATGGCCAAAAATACTTTAACCCAGAACGTAACGAAAGTCCGATCGATCAAGACTTACCATTCATTTGTCGCACTCAAAAGAAAATTAGTGTTGAAGATATGAAGTTTGTTTTGAGTTCTCATTATCAAAACACCCCTTATGATCCTTATGGTACTGGTACTGAAGATGAGAAAAAACAATTCCGACCAATCGGGATTAACCGAAATCAGGAATTGCATATTCTCCAAATTCGTAACGATGTCCCCGCTGAAATTGCAGCAATTCATTGGCTCGCATTTGGTCCTAACACATTTAATGCGCCCGTTCCTTTCTACGCTAATGTCAATGACACGCCTACTGCTTACCAAAGCACAACTGGCGAATGTGATCCAACTAACATGTACTGGTTAACAAATGTGCTTGCTTTAATGGGTGATCATAACTTTGGGTTGTATGAAGATCAGGAAAACTTATTCGAAGAAAATACAGTTGCTGATTGTCGTAACTTGCAACATAAAGCTGATGCTGCCTACAGCAAACAGGCTGATGTTTCAGCTTATCTGGAATCAGTAAACAACCAAATGTCAGACGTTGCCATGACACGTGCTAACAAATTACTTGGTCAAATGTTAGCGTTAGGTGAACCTCAGATGAAATTACAATTTACTTTAAACGATTAAAGGGGTCTCTGTCAAATCGTATTGGTGGA
>NZ_JQBD01000035.1 GCF_001437255.1 Pediococcus damnosus
GCAGATGAAACAGTTTTAGAGGGCCAAAAGGTAACTTTCACCACAAAAGCTGACCCGACCGCAAAAAGTTATCAATGGCAACAATTGATTGATGATGAGTGGAAAGATATCGATGGGGCTGATGAAAATGAGTACACAACTGAAGGTACTGAGGCAGATCAAAGCAAATTCCGTGTGATCGTTGATAACGGCTATGTAACTAAAACATCAAATGCGGCCAGTCTCACTGTTAAAGAATTAGCCAAACCACAGGTTAGTGATAAAACGGTTTTAGAGGGCCAAAAGGCAACATTTACCACAAAAGCTGACTCGACCGCAAAGAGTTATCAATGGCAACAATTGATTGATGATGAGTGGAAAGATATTGATGGCGCTGATAAGAATGAGTACACAACTGAAGGTACTGAGGCTGATCAAAGTAAATTCCGCGTGATTGTTGATAACGGCCATGTAAATAAGACATCAGATGCAGCCAGTCTGACGGTCAAAGAATTAGCTAAGCCTGAAGTTAAAGATCAAACGGTTGCTGAAGGTCAAAAAGCTACATTTGTAGCAAAAGCTGATTCGGACGTGAAGAGTTATCAATGGCAACAGTTGATCAATGGTAAGTGGCAGGATATTAATGGTGCAACAAACCGCAAATATACCACCAAAGGAACAGAAAGTAATCGAAGTAAATTTAGAGTTGTTGTTAGCAACAGCTATGTAACTAAGACTTCAGATGTTGCATTTTTAACAGTCATAAAAAATGGTAATACTGATAATAGTGGATCAGATGGACAAGATTCGCAGAAAGACAATTCTAATGCTGGACAAAGTAGCTCCAAAAATGGCAAAAATCAAGGGAAAGATGCAAATACTGATCAAAGTAATCAAAGCCTGGGGAAAAATGTAAATACTGATCAGAATGATCTCAAAAATAATCAAAACCAAGTGGGCAATACAGCTAAGGCTGCCGATGGCAATGATCAGGATCAAACGCAAAATGATAAGTTACCACAATCTGATGAAAGAAGAGAAATTGGGTTAATGATTATTGGAGGATTACTGCTTGTCTTGACATTGCTTGCAGGACCAATTCTTCGTTTAAGAAAGAAACAATAGAAATAATTGTAGTGTGGATCACTAACGAAAAGGATTAAAAAATTAACATAATCAAAAATAGTACTGATGGGTATTCACGGTTGTGAAATCTATCAGTACTTTTTTTATAAAAAAAGAAGATAGCTAGATTGCTATCTTCTTCATAAAGGAAATCATTTCTTTTTTAGTGTGCTATGTTTAATTTGTACAGTTTGGTTTTAAGCTATTTAAGATCCATCACATGTGCATAGCCTGCAATATAAGGTTTCCAATAAGAAGCCATGTAACTTTCTTTAAGGACACCACGATCTTGCGCATCAATCATTTGGTTATCGCCAGAAACGACAATTCCTACATGATCAATTGAAGCGCCACCGTTGTAACTGAAGAAAACAAGATCTCCAGGCTGAACGTCATCATGAGAAACGTGGTCAAAAGCTGCATATTGAGCTGCGGCCGTTCTTGGCAACGTCTTGTTGTAGGCATTGGCAAACAAGTATTGGGTTAGACCAGAACAATCAAATGTATCTGGGCCAACCGCACCCCAAACGTAATCTTTACCAAGTTGCTTACGAGCCAAGTTAATTAAATCACTGTAGTTTTTAGTCGCTTTCTTATCACTTGTGTCAGCAACGTTTGCTTTAGAATCGGATTTTATTGCTTGGATTTTTTCAGGAATGCTAATCGAAGACAAGGTGTCTGTATGGTTGGCAGTGGCCTGAATGCCCTGAATTGGCTTAATGCTATCCGCCGAAATTGTGGATTGGCCGAAGAAGATCGCCAAAAAGGTTGCAAAGAATAGTAAAATGGGAAATGCAGATTTAGTTTTCATAAATACTCCTTATTTAATGGACCGAATTTATCAATCATAACAGCCTTATGTTACGGGAAGTTAACAAAAATATTTTAAATGTAAGTCTAGATGTTACTAAAGAGTGACCTCAAAAAACGATCAGCTTTTTGAGACACGTTTAACTATTAAAGAAAGGTCGTCGCGGATGGCAGCAAAAAAAATAGGGATTCGAGAACTAGTTGAGTTCGTGCTTCGTGCTGGCGACCTGAATTCATCAAGTAATAGTCAAAATACCGCCTTAGAAGGGGCGCAGATTCATCGGAAGCTGCAAAAGGCGGGTGGTGAAAACTACGAAAAAGAAGTTTACGTCAAACGAACGGTTTCGATGGCTGGTGAAGACTATGTCATTGATGGTCGTGCGGATGGCGTTATTCAAACCGCCGATCAATTATTAATTGAAGAAATTAAAACGTCCGATCCTGATTTTGAGGATCTGTCGGAAAATACACTAACCTTGTATTGGAGTCAGGCCAAAGTTTATGGCGCAATTCTAACCCATGATTTAGATTTGCCAAAAGTCACTTTGCGGTTAACTTATTATCAACGCACAACTGACGAGATTACCAAAACAGAACATACTTACACAAGCGAAGAATTGCAGACGTTTTTCGATGGCTTAATTGAAGAATATCGAAACTGGCTGGTCATGCGCAGTGATTGGCGAAAAACGCGTAACAAAAGTATTAAAGCTTTAAAGTTCCCGTTTGATGAGTATCGCAATGGCCAACGAGATTTGGCTGTCGCCGTCTACAAAACGATTGCGCTAAAAAAGCGGTTGTTTGTGGAAGCACCAACCGGAACGGGAAAAACAATTTCAACACTGTTTCCCAGCATTAAAGCCATGGGAGAGGATCTATGTGACCGGTTATTTTATTTAACGGCCAAACAAAGTACCCGCAGTGTCGCTGAAAAAGGGTTGCAACTAATGGTCGATAAAGGCCTGCAGATTAAAAGCATTACCCTAACTGCAAAGGATAAAATTATTTTTCCCGAAGAAGTGGATGTGGCTCCGGAAGACAATCCTTATATGATTGGTTATTATGATCGCCTGAAGGATGGTATTCGGGATGTCTTTGAACACGAGAACCAGATTACGCGACCAACCATTGAAAAATATGCGAAAAAGCATACCTTAGATCCATTTGAATTTTCACTGGATATCTCGACGTTTATGGACGTCATTATTTGTGATTACAATTATCTGTTTGATCCAATTGTCTATTTACAACGATTCTTCACCCAACCAGAGGATGCCAACTTCTTCTTGGTTGATGAAGCGCATAATTTAGTGTCACGATCTCGAGACATGTATACTGCGCAGGTAGATGATGGGGATACCGACGATTTAATCAAGGCTGGAAAAACGGCGGGCAAAAATGAAGATATTCAGGGAATTACCAACCAATTAAAGAAAGTTCAAACCGTTTTTGATCAAGTGAAAATTCCATTGACGGAGCAACATAAAACGCAGGCGGTGACGACCGAAGAGCTGACTGGTTTTCGGCATGGCCTAGAAAAATTTAATAGTTTTGTACAGGATTGGTTACCAAAACAGCCGCAAACCCCATTCACCTCCCAAATCTTGGATTTTTATTTCACATTATTAAGGTACGTCAAAATCTCGGCGTTCTACGATGAAAGTTATCGTGTAATTGTGACAATTGAGGAAGATCAAAGTGTGAGTGTCAAAGAGTTGTGCTTAGATCCAAGTCCATACTTAGATATGTCATTAAAAATGGGTCGGGGTGTGGTCTTCTTTTCAGCAACGCTGTCACCGATGGATTATTTCAAAGAAACGCTGGGATGTGCCGAAAATGGATTGAGTTTGCAGTTAACTTCGCCATTTTTAGAACAACGCCAAAATATTTTAATCACGCAATATGTAAACACGACTTATCATCAGCGGGAAAACAGTTTAGGTAGCATTGTCGACAGCATTTTTGAAATGGTAAACGCCAAACAAGGAAATTATTTAATTTTCTGTCCCTCATACAAATACATGACGCAAATTGAGAATGCGTTTCTCCAAAAATATCAGCAGTTCAACGTGATTGAACAAAGTAATCAAATGAATGAAGCGGCTCGAAAAGAATTTCTCGATGCCTTTGCTAAAAACTATCCGCATTCCTTGATCGGATTTAGTGTGCTGGGCGGCATTTTTTCGGAAGGCATTGATTTGGTGGGTGACTACCTCATTGGCGTGGCAATTGTGAGCGTGGGGTTACCGGGATTGAGTGATGAACGCAATTTACTCCGCGATTACTTCGATCAAAAAAACGGCAAAGGATTTGAATATGCCTACCAGTTGCCAGGGATGAATCACGTGTTGCAGGCGGCGGGGCGTTTGATTCGTAGCGATCAGGATGCCGGCAACGTGGTATTGATGGACAATCGCTTTGGTAATCAACGGTATACCCGTTTGTTTCCAAGACATTGGCAACATTATCAACGCGTGTATTCGGTGGAACAGTTAGCGAAAAATGTGCAAGGATTTTGGCAAAAGCTGGACGAATAGTCTCAGAAAATAAAATTACTTATTTTTTCTGAAAATTGTGTAGAAACTCGGATAGGGAGTTTTTACACAATTTTTGTTTTAAAGTAAACAAGTTTAACCGGGAACAAACGATTTCTTACATTGGCTGTTTACAGGGGTACGCTTAATCGGTATATTATATAAGGAGCATTTTAATTATTGGGAGCATACATATAGGAAGAGGAGCTAGCAGAATGGGAAATGGCAGATATTTAATTGTTAATATTATTGGAATTTTTGTATTTATTGGTGTCGCATTTTTGTTCTCCAAAGATAAGAAACACGTTGACTGGCGTTCAGTCATTACAATGTTAGTGATCAACATTTTCTTGGCTTGGTTTTTGACCGGCTTTTCGATCGGAATCGACGGAGTGAAAGCTGCAGCCGGCGCATTTAACTGGATGGTTCAAATTTCGTATTCAGGAATCGGTTTTGCCTTAGCCAGTTGGGTGAAAGTTAAACCAATGGATTTTGTCACTAGTTCATTGTTACCAATTTTGATGATCGTGCCATTATTCGATATTTTAACTTATATTGGGTTTTTACCTTGGTTAATTAAATGGGTTGGTCGCGGTTTGGCATTTATTACCCGTCAACCAAAATTCGAATCATTTTTTGCGGTTGAAATGATGTTCCTTGGTAACACCGAAGCCTTGGCAGTTTCTAGTCTTCAATTGAAACAGATGAAGGCCCAACGTTTGGTGACAATCGCCATGATGTCAATGAGTTGTGTGACGGCTTCAATTCTTGGTGCGTATATGCAGATGATGCCTGGCGAGTATGTAATCGCCGCGGTGCCAATTAACATTGTGAATGCAATTATTGTCACCATTATTTTGAATCCTGTTACGGTGACTCCAGAAGAAGATACAATCGCTAAACTTGGTGGCAGTGCGCAGGTTGAAGAAAATACGCAGACTACAGAAACGAGTGGTTCTGAAGACTTGGCAGAAGATCAAGTTAAAGCAGATATGAAACCTAAGAAAGAGCCATTCTTCTCATTCTTGGGAGATTCAATTCTTGGTGCTGGTAAACTGGTTTTGATTATTTTAGCCAACGTAATTGCCTTCGTGGCCTTGGCTAAATTGATTGATTCTTGTTTACAATTAGTAGCGCCATGGTTGACGATGGAAAACATTTTGGGTGTTATCATGTTTCCCTTTGCTTGGCTCTTGGGCTTGGATGTGCCAACGGCCTTTAAATTTGCGCAGTTCATGGGAACCAAATTAGTGACCAACGAATTTGTGGTCATGGGGAAAGTTTCCCCCGTTATTTCAACATATGCGCCTCATTTTAAGGCTATGTTAACAGTTTTCTTAACTTCTTTCGCAAACCTCTCAACGACCGGGATGATTATTGGAGCGTTCAAGGGAATTGTGGATCGTAAGAAAAACGATGTGATTTCAAAAAATGTTGGCTACATGCTGTTATCCGGTGTGTTAGTTTCACTGATGTCAGCTGGAATTGTTGGGCTGTTCAGTTGGTAGAATAAATTAAATAACTAATTTAATCCCCTTGGGGTTAATAAATGAAAATCATTTATTAACTTCGAGGGGATTTTTTTATCCAAAATGATAACGATTTTGACCACAACATTCTGTGGTTGAGGTTTTGCAAATTTCAGAATAGTTTTTATTTTTATAAAATTAAAAAGATAATGTACTTAACCATAATATTATCGTAATCATAAGAAAAGTGTGGTCATATTGGTTTTATCTAAATAAACACCATGTTATGATTCATATAAGAAATATTGAAGAGCCGACCACACACAACATTTTATAGGAGGATAACTGTATGGCCATCAGGAGAGTTTACTCGGTCTTAATGATCTGTTTGTTACTCTTTGGAATTGGATATCCCGCTACGGGAGCCTTTGCTGAAGGAGACAAAGATGATCAATTTAAGATCACAGAAACAGAGTTTACAAACGAAAATGACGAAAAGTTGGAGGAAGTTGATGCAGATCAGCAAGTGAATGCTAAATTTCACTTGAAGATGACGGGAAAACAAGCCCGTGAAAATGATAGTACATCAATTAAATTGCTTGGAACAGACAGTTTAACTTTAAAAAAAGAGACACAAACACTTAAACCAGAAGTGGTTAATGGAACCTTTGTAAAGGCTCCAGCAATGACCTTTCAACATGATGCAGCACTTAATAGTTACATGCTGAAATGGAACAAAAAAGATTTCGAAAATATTGAAGATGATTAGGTGTTTAATTATGAGATAGCGCTTCCACTAGAAATCCAAAGTATTACAAAAGATTTTGAAGCTGATTTAGAAATGAAATTTAGTGGTTTGAAGGAAAACGTTAAATTTGGTTCTCTTTCATTCCTGGCACCGGTAGAAAATGAAAAAGTAGAATCAGAGGATAGTTCAGCAACTGAAAAAGAATCTGAAACTTCTAAAGAAGAAAGTCAAAGTAGTGGAAGTACTGAATCAGAAGATAACGACGATGCGGACACTGATGTTGACCAAAATAGTAGGGCAAGAACGAATAGTGATACCGGTAGTGCTACAGAAAAGGCAACACGTGCAGTAACAGAAATTCCTTTACCAGAATTTCCAGATCGATCTGGTAACCCATTAGGAGTTGCAGCTAACTTTCATATTTTTGCGGAAAATTTTGCAAGAGGTGGGAATGCGCATACCAGTGGAAATATTGCCGTTAATTCTTTGACTAACGTATCTGAAATTGGTAATGAAGGACGTGATACACGTTGGCAAGAAACAAGTTACGTAAAAGCGTATGACGGACGTCGAGATCGGCTTACCTTCAGAGCAGCCGTTTTTGGAAATGAGCATTCACTTACGGATATTAATAATGGTGCTCAGACTTTCTTGACTGGTGGGCCTTTAGGAACTGGACGGGTTAGTTATCAATATAATAATAGTGGTGACAACATTACAGGAGCCGCAATTAATGGTAATTGGATTGATGTCACAGATACTTTGACAACCTTAAAGCAAACAAGAGATAACCTAGTTAATACCCCTTATGCCATTGATTTTGATGACACTCGCTATTTAACAGAAGATAGCAATGGATTGACATTAAACTTTGAAGATGAAGCGGTACAAAATACTTTTGTAATTAAAGTAAGTAATAGTCAAATAGCGGGTAAGACCTTAAATATAAAATTAAGAGATGAACAAAATGTTATCTTTGTTGCTACACCGGACAAAGATAGTGGTGCACTAGGTAGTGCCCACATGCATGTATATGTGGATGGCGAGCTTATTGGACCTGATCCCGAAGCTGGGAAAGGAACCCGATATAATTATTCAATTTTATGGGCAATTCCAGAAGGGTCCGAAGAAGTGAACCTTGTTGGAAATATGTTCTTTGGATCTGTATTGGCACCTTCTCAAACCGTACAAAGTTATACGAACTTCAATGGAACAATTGTTGCAGATACTTACTTGGGATCATCTGCAGAAACCCATTCTTGGACGTATAACCCTACAACAGAAGTTGAGCCAGAACCAGAAGAGACTCAATTAGTTGTTAAAAAGACAGTCGAAGGTAGTGATGATGATAAGAATAAAGAATTCAAGTTTGTTATCACTCGTTTAGATGAAGAAAATTTTGACGGCACCTTAAAAATGAAAATCAATGGTCAAGGTGAGGAAATAAATCTTAAATTTACAGATGGTAAATCAGAAGAAATCACCTTAAAGCATGGACAATATGTCTCATTAGTTGTACCAAATGGTTCGAGGTTCTCGATTAACGAAACAGAAGCTCACGGTGCAAGTACAGGTATTGAAATTGATGGCAATGCTGTTGAGTCAGACAATCGAGAAACTGGACCAGTTCAAATGGGTGAAGCCGATAAAGGCCAAAGTCACATCGTTGATTATACGAATAAATTTGAAGAAGAACCAGAAACCAAGGATCTTCAGATTAAGAAAACGGTGACTGGCGATGTTCCTCATGGGACTAAATTTAAATTCAATTTAAGTATTGATCCTAAAAAAGCTGGTACCTATAAATATACTGCTGGTGATGGCAGTGAACAAGATATCACTTTTGATGAAGATGGAAAATCTACCTCTTCAATTGAACTAGAGGCTGATCAAACAGCAACTATTAAAGGGTTGCCTAAAGATGCCAAGGTAACAATTACAGAAATTGATGCGGATGGTTATAAAACAACGATTAAGCATGACAATAATGGTGCTGAAGAGAAAAAAGAAATTACAATTGATTTTACAACCATCAATTCTAATTCCACATCTGTCGTGTTTAATAATCACTTAACTAAACCAAATATGCCTGTTACGGGTGGAATTGGTAATCTCATATTTATCCTTGTTGGATTGCTGGTAGTAGCTGTTGGAGGTTACTTACTTTATAAAAACCGACGAGGTAATGTGAATGGATAATTGGATTATTCTGCCACATATATTGGGACGACGAGGTTAAGTTGGTTCCTATTAAAAATTAGGCAACAAAAAATCAAAGAGGGTAATAGCTAGACATTATAGGAGGAAAACACATGATAGCAACGAAAAAAGGATTTTTCAAAAAGATTGGAGCCGGTCTGCTGGTTGCAGCAGCAATGGCACCGCTGGCACTCGGGTTGACGAGCATTAAGAGTGTGAGTGCAGCTGATGATAAAGTTACAGTGAGTTTGCACAAGATGGTGCGAGACCAAGGTACTACGGGAGGTATTACTAGTGATGGTACTAACCAAGGAACTATTAATGGTTTCAGTGACTGGAATAAAAGCAGCCACGGAGATGTAGAATTTTCTATTTATAGTGTAGATTCAGCATTTACGGCCTGGAAAGCTAAGCCAGGAACACCAAGTTATGATAATGATGGGGATGCATTTAATGCTTTCCAAAAATACATTTTAGATTTTGGCGATGACCATACAGCGCTACTAGCAGACTTAGGTATAACAGAGGCAGACCAAACAATTGATTCACGAAAAGATGAGAATAATGCTAATTTGTTTAATTTTACTCAAATTACAAATAGTGGTAAATACATGATTCTTGAAACATATGCAGATGCAAGTCACACAACTACCAAAGCAGCGCCAATTGTCTTCAACTTACCTTTAGAAAAAGCTACCGGTGACACAGTTCATTTATATGCTAAGAATGATGTGCCAAAAACAGATCCAGAACTTGAAAAGAAAATGGAAAATCCTAATGAACCAGGAGAATTTATTTTTAAATCAGGAATTAAGTTTACTTTAACTAAAGACACAGGAGATTTTACACCTGTAGAATCTTCTACAAATGCTCAAGGTAGAATTAAGATTGAAAATCTGGCTGCAGGAGATTATACATTAACAGAAACCGCAGTGGATGGATATACACCTATTACAATTAAATTTAATGTCTCGGGTGGAAATATCACGATCACTGACTCACCAGATGATGTACACGCAAAAAAGGAAGGTAGTGTATGGACAATTTACGCAAAAAACTTCCTTAAATTTGGTGAAAAAGACTTCACAAAAATTGATAGTAAAGATAGTGAAAAATTGGCCGGTGCTGTTTTCTATGTAAAAAATAATTCAGTACTTGGTCAAGGAGAGTTCGCACAATTTGAAGGTGGTAAGTTTGTGAAATGGGTGGCAAACAAGGAAAATGCAACGCCATTCACATCTGGTGATGGAGATAATGGCACTACATTAGGTGCATTTAATATTCCATTAATGCCTTATGGAACTTACTATCTAGAAGAAGATGTGGCTCCAAATCACTATGGTAAATTAGATAGTACTATTCCATTTACTATTGATGGAGACTCAGAAGCAGAAGCAGCAAAAGAAATTAAGAATACAAAATATGACTTACCAATTACTGGTGGTATGGGAATCTGGGTATTCGTCCTTGTCGGTGCAGTATTGATGGGTGGCGCAGGATTCTACTACTACAAATCACGTAAAAATAAATTAATTTAATCACTAATTTAATTTTTACGACATAAGTTTCATTAACAATAAGGATGGTTACGACGCATCCTTATTGTCATACATAAATAGAAAAACTTAAATTTTATTAAAGGAGGTGTTAGTCATTAAAAAGAAATGGCTAAAACGGACAATTGCAACGCTAATATTTGTTATCGGATTGGGGATCATTTCGTTCCCGTTCGTTTCAAACGCAATGTCGCAACAACAACAGTACCGCATGATCGACACATATAATAGTGTTTCACGACATAGTAAACAGGCAGTCGTTGTTTCCACCTCCCAAATTAATAAAACGTTATCTTGGTTCAAAAATCCATTTCAGCAGTTTAATGTTAAAAAAGTGGATGAAGATAAAAAATCAAATACAATCAACGGAATGCTGACCCAAGTTGAAATGTTGGGAACCATCAATATTCCTGGCATTGATGCCAAGTTACCGATCTTTAAAGGAACCGACGATCTGCAACTTAGTGAAGGCGCTGGTCTCATGGAAAAGACGTCCCCACTAGATGGAAAAAAGGGTTCGCATAGTGTGGTTACGGCTCATCGTGGCTTACCTGGAAGTAAACTTTTTACTGATTTACCCAAACTAAAAAAGGGTGACCGTTTCTTCATTAATTCTAAAGGTAAGAAAATGACCTATAAGGTTGATCGAATTAAGACGATTACGCCAGATGAGCTCGGTAATTTTGCGAAGGATGATAAGTATAATTACGTAACGCTGATGACTTGTACGCCATACATGATCAACAGTCATCGGTTGTTGGTTCGGGGACATCGAATTCCAAACGAAAAAGAACCAGCACCTAAGCAACAAATTCCATGGATATGGATTGGCCTAGGGGTCGTTGTGGCCGGTGGTGCCGCATACGGTGGTTATCGTTGGTATAAAAAAAGACGATCTGGATATGTGAAAAAGCATTAGGAGCCAGTCCGACTAGCCATTTTAATGGCGTAGCGAGGATGGACATCCGTCTTGAAGATAAGATTTTGCGAGAGCAAAATAGACCTTAGATTTTGAAAAGGAGCCAGTCCGACTAGCCATTTTAATGGCGTAGCGAGGATGGACATCCGTCTTGAAGATAAGATTTTGCGAGAGCAAAATAGACCTTAGATTTTGAAAAGGAGCCAGTCCGACTAGCCATTTTAATGGCGTAGCGAGGATGGACATCCGTCTTGAAGATAAGATTTTGCGAGAGCAAAATAGACCTTAGATTTTGAAAAGGAGCCAGTCCGACTAGCCATTTTAATGGCGTAGCGAGGATGGACATCCGTCTTGAAGATAAGATTTTGCGAGAGCAAAATAGACCTTAGATTTTGAAAAGGAGCCAGTCCGACTAGCCATTTTAATGGCGTAGCGAGGATGGACATCCGACATGAAAATAAGATTTTGCGAAGGCAAAATAGACCTTAGATATTGAAAAGGGAGGGCATGAGTAGATGAGTCGAAAAGCAAAAAAGTGGTTAGTAGCTGGAATCTTTTGTATCGGTTTGATAATTGCGATGGTCGGATTATTGAGTAATCCTTTAATTGAGCACATGGGTAATGAAGAAGTCGAAAATATGACGCCAAAAAAGGTGGAAGCTTCCAAACGAAAACCAGCTAACTTTGACTACTCCTCTGTCGAAATGCTAAATCCGGCCAGTGTTAGTGTTGAGGCTGCCAAGAATGCCACAAAGGGATTTACCAATGGTCTTTCTCAGGGTGATGATGCCGGTGACTATGCACCCCTTGGCAAAGTTTCCATTCCAAGCGTTGCCCTCCGTTTGCCAATTGGAAAAGGGTTAGGGCACGAAGTCCTTTCACGCGGTGCCGGTACCATGAGCGAAGACCAACAAATGGGGCAGGGTAACTATGCCATATCAGGGCATTATATGACGAATACCCGAATTTTATTTTCACCCCTTAAACAAGTCAAAATTAGCGACATGATCTATTTAACGGATATGAAAAAAGTTTATCGCTACCGCACATACAGTAAGCGAACCGTTCCTAAGAGTGAAGTTGAAGTGCTTAAAGAAGTCGCTGGTAAAAAAGTGGTTACGTTAATTACCTGTGCGTCACCGGCTACAAATGAACCCAATCGAATTGTTGTCCAGGGTGAATTGGTGGGAACCAGCACTAATTTAAACAAGTACAAGAATATTTTTGGTTAAGTTTAAACGCTTGTGAGATCCCACCCAAGCACTTAAGACTATTAATAATCCGAGAATCCAGTACAATGGAAGTGTACTGAATGGAGTTAATAGATGGGGGATAATAAAAATGACCACCAAAATAATTATGGACTGTGATCCAGGAATTGATGATGCTGCTGCGATTTCGGTGGCTTTAAACAATCCGGCGCTTGCCGTTAAATTAATCACAACGGTTGCTGGAAATGTGACCGTGGACAAGACCACCAAGAACGCCTTGAAACTCGTCCACTTTTTCAATAAGAAAGTGCCAGTTGCCAGTGGTGCCGAACAACCTTTGATCAAACCATTTGAAGATGCTGCCCGAATTCACGGTGAATCAGGGATGCCCGGATATAATTTTGACGAACTGGTTGGCGACACGGTTAAACATACTGCTATGGAAGCTTTGTATCAGACAATTATGAAAAGCCCAGAACCAATCACTTTAGTGCCAACGGGAGCTTATACCAATATTGCTTTGTTGTTGGCAACGCATCCTGAAGTTAAACCGAAAATTTCGCGAATCATTGCGATGGGTGGTTCCTTGGGTCGCGGTAATATGACCAGTGCTGCCGAGTTTAACGTGTATACGGATCCGGATGCGGCACAGATTATGTACAATTCTGGGATTCCGATCGTGATGATTGGGCTGGATGTTACGATGAAAGCTTTACTAACGCAAAAAACGTTAAATACCGTTGGGACGTTAGGTGAAGCGGGCAACATGCTGGCTTCCATTTTTAAGCATTATTATGAAGGTCATGAAGGTGGTATTCCGATGCATGATGTGAACACAATTTGTTATCTATTGCATCCTGAATTTTATCAAACTGCCAGGTACTGGATTGATATTCAAACGAGTGGCCCGGCCATTGGGGAAACGGTCGCTGATATTCGGGGCGCTTATCATCTGGGGAACACCAATGCCCAAGTTGCCGTTGGTATTGATGCGGATGACTTCAATCAGTGGTTTATTGAAGAAGTTCAGAATATGAAAACTGAATAAATTGAACTTAAATTAAGTTAAAAGCTTTTTGTAAATGAGGTGAGCAAGGCGCCTCGTTTTCAAAAAGCTTTTTGATTCCGGCCATCGCTGCTAGTAATTCCCGTCCGGGGTAGTGTATAATGGACTCTGTAGTGATAAAGATATTGAGAAGTTGGAGCGATTAAATGTATCGAAGAAAAATGCCCGCGAAAATTTGGGCGCGCGGCAAGAAAATTGTTCAAAATGATAAAGTTCATATTGAAAAGATTGATAAAACGAATAAAGTGGTCAAGGCGACAGTTTTTGGGACGTATCCGTATGCCGTGGAAGTTAATCAAGCTGATCCAGATGCTGATTCTTGTGAATGTCCGTATTTCCCAGGGAATGGCTACTGCAAACACATTGCGGCTGTGATTGAATATTTCAAAGCACAAAATACACCGATTGAAGCCTTATTTGATAATGATGAATCGAATGCCCTCGATGATGGGAAAACAACAATGTCCACACATTCTCATTCGAAGCCAGTAACCAACTTTCCCGAAATTAGAATGGTACATAGAAAAAAGCCCCAGGCTGATGAGTATGGTGAGCTGTTTTTGAAGAACCTAGATATTCCTGAAAAGCAGTATTTTCAACCCCTACCAGAAGCGGCTGCTGAGCCCTTAAGTTTAGAAGTGACCTTAATGGTCGGTCAAGTTAATGAAGGTTTGGACTACGATACCTTAGAAAATCGATTTTTTATAAAATTCCGAGTGGCCGCTCAGTCTGACCAAAGATTTTATATTGTTAATAATTTAGATCGCTTTTTTGAAGCTTATAAAAATAATGACGTGTTTCAAACGGCTGGTAAAGCTGACTTTCAACTAGGTAAATCGGCATTTTCTGAAACTGATCAGAAATTGTTGGATTTCATTGTTGAAGCTGGCAAACCTGATTTTACCGGGAACAGCACCCTTAGTCCCAGCAAGTATTTATTGCTATCAACGTCACATGTTTCACAATTCTTCAAACTTTTTGAAGAGTTACCTGATTTTAAATTTCAACAAGCAGAGCATAAAACGGTTTTTAATGAGATTATCTACAAACAATTCCAACCAGATGATGGGTTGCTTGAAGGCACGTTGGCCCAAGACGACGGCTACAAATTAACGATTACAAGTCATGTGCAAACCTACGTTGCTGCTAACGCTGTTTTGATTGTGCAAAATAAGTTGTATCAAGCGACACCTCGGCAAATGGACACCGTTAAACAGATTTTGAGTGCTTACAACACAATTATGGGTAATGAAATTACGCGTAAGCTGCGTCAAGAAGCCGATGTCGCTGACCCAGCGGCGATGCATTTTGCGTGGGGTAGCGAAACTGAATTAAACGACTTCATTGAATTCTTTAAAGAAGTCGGCGTTATTACCGTGCCCAAGGTGTTTATGACCAATCAAATGACCCCTCATTTTGATCTAAGTAAAAATGGTAATGAACTTCAATTAGAGTTGAATTACGAATACGATGGCGAGTTGATTTCGAGTGCCAATATTGGCAAATACTCGAAGGCCAGCCGTAATTTAGATAAAGAAAAACAAACCAAGGATTATTTAGCGAGTTTGAAATTTAAACCGCAAAATGATGTATGGGTTAAGAACTTTGATCAAGAAGATGTGTTATATCGCTTCTTTATGCAGGAATTACCTAACCTGCGGGCAAATGGGATCGTTGCCGTTTCAGAAGATCTCCAAGCATTATTGCATGATTCGAATGACTTGAAGCCAGCGGTGGATGTTTCTGAAAAGGACGGCTTATTGACAGTTAAGTTTTCGGTGGATGGCGTTAGTGAAAACGACGTTGACCACATGCTGGAACAACTGGATGTGGAACAACCGTACATTTCCCAATCTGATGGTTCAATTATTCTGGTTGATGACGAATTTCGGAAGGTTAGCAAGGCCCTGCTCAAGATTCGAAAACAAGGTAAGTTTAAACATGGTGAAATGCAGGTCCATGCTTCCCAAGCGCTTGCGGTTCAAGCAGCTTTAAAAGATACGGCGAACTTTGATGAAAAGTTTCAAGCATTGTCTACCAACTTAGCCCACCCAGAAAAATTCGAAGTTAAGACGATTAATCCGGTTAACGGAACGTTGCGTCCTTACCAAGAAGTAGGGGTCAGATGGTTAGAAATGTTGGATTCCTACAACTTCGGCGGGATTTTGGCCGATGAAATGGGACTCGGTAAAACAATACAGATGATCGCCTTTTTGATGAATCATTTGGATGAAAGCAAGCCAGATTTGATCGTGTCACCAGCTTCCCTAATTTATAACTGGCAAGAAGAATTCGCGAAGTTTGCGCCGAATGTGACGACCCAGGTAGTGGATGGCAACAAAGAAAATCGCCGTGAATTGATTGAAAAGGGTAAAACGGAAGTCTTAATCACGAGTTACAACAGTGCGCGTTTGGATGTGGCCGAATATAACGAGCGCAAGATCAATTACTTGGTTTTGGATGAAGCGCAATATGTTAAAAATGCCAGTACCAAAACGAATCAGAGCATTCGCAAACTAACACCGAAAAATACTTTCGCGTTATCAGGAACGCCCATTGAAAATCGGGTGGAAGAGTTATGGGCAATTTTTGAAATCATTATGCCCGGACTATTACCTGGCAAAAAGGCGTTTAAAAAGCTCTCGCCCGAAGAAGTGGCCGTGCGGGTTAAACCGTTTATTTTAAGACGGGAAAAATCGGTTGTGCTGAAGGATATTCCGGCAAAAGTGGAAACTAATTTGTATAATGAGCTAACTACGAAACAAAAGACCGTTTATTTAGCGCAATTGAAGCAAATGCAGGTTAAGGTGCAAGGGATGACTAGCACCAGTTTTGTGAAAAATAAGTTGGCCATTTTGGCCGGGCTCACGCGTTTGCGCCAGATTTGTGATACGCCGTCCTTGTATATGGACGAGTATCGGGGTGATTCTGGTAAGCTGGAGCAATTATATGAAATCTTGCGGCAGGCGGAAGAAAATGACCGGCACGTTTTGATTTTTTCACAATTTACCAGCATGCTGGATATTATCGGCAACGAATTAACCAAACAAAAAATGGATCATTATGTGTTACAGGGAAGCACCAAACCTAAAGAACGATTGGATATGGTCAATGAGTTTAACGCTGGCGAGAAGAATATTTTCTTAATTTCGCTAAAAGCCGGCGGAACCGGATTGAATTTGACCGGCGCTGACATGGTGATCTTGGTAGACTTGTGGTGGAATCCGGCCGTTGAGGATCAAGCCACAGCGCGGGCCCATCGAATTGGCCAGACCAAGAAAGTTGATGTTTTCCGTTTAATCACAAAGGGAACCATTGAAGAACAAATCTATAAGTTACAGGAGAAAAAACGTAACTTTGTGGATCAAGTGCTGAGTGGTACTGAAAATAAAGGATCGTTGACTGAAGAAGAAGTTCGTTTGATATTAGGAATTGAATAACATTTTGTGTAGTCACCCTAAAGGTTGGAAGTGCAATGTGACGCTAATTACTGTCATTAACAGTTCAGTTTACTGAAATTAGGTTAACTGCCGTTCTCCGGCTCACTTGGCCTGAAACGGGGTGCGAGTTCTTGCGGCTATCTTTGCCACAAGAATCGACAGCGTATGAAGCATTGCGGGTTTTCGGTACGAAAACCGACCTTTATGCGTAATAGCGGGCACGATTTGAAGCCAAGCAGGTCACTTGTCTTCAAACTCGACCTTTATCTAAGCAAAAATCGCTAAGATAAATTTCACCCCCTGAGGCCAAACGCCTCCGAACTGGGGAAGTCGCTGTCTTTTTAACCTTTTTGTAGTTACTAAAATAAGCTCCGTTATTGGATTAAAAACCAGTAACGGAGCTTATTTTTTAGTTTTAAAATTAACTCATTAATTGATAAAGACTAGTTTGATGGTATTGCGTAAGTTGTCTTCGTATTAAACTTGGAAGGAGTCGTAATGTAAAATGGATCGTTAGGAATCAATTCATAATGAGTCTGATAGGCGTAACGATCACCATCAGTAAAATGTTGGGCAGCAAACCCAAAGTAAGTTTTCTTTTCAGTGTGGCATCCCGCGATTGATTGGGCATGGCCATATGAACTCCCGGCATCTTTAAATAAGAAAATAAGCATTGATTGATAGATGCCACCCTTTAAGTCTGCCAATGTGTTGTATTCAGATTTGTTAGTACTTTCCAAGACAGACAGGTTTTCATAGTATTGTTCATCGGCATTTAGACCAAATGATTTGGCTGCCTTTTGAATGGCCGGAACATCATGAGCACTCTTCTCCATAAGATTCCAATTGTCAGCCATGTAGCCTTTATTAACAGCAGAGGCAAAGTCAATGGCACCTTTTGAAACAGTCACACCAGGATTGCCAGCTTGTTTGCGAATGTTATTAATTAATTGAGCCGCAAACTGAGTTAATTGTAACTGAATTGTTGATGATAATTTGTTTACATCATCAATTTTTACAGCCTGGTCACTTGATGATTGTTTATAAGTTTGAGCTGAACCAGTTTTTGCAAATTTATCAATGGCCTTAGCATCATTAGTTGTACTTTTACCAGCATCAGCATCTTTTGCATATTTTGCTAAAGCGGAGTAATAGCCAGCAGGTAACTTAATTGAGTTCTTATCAGCAGCAACACTTGGTTTTATAATTGTTGTTTTGGCTGGTTTTACGTAAGCACCTTTTGTGACGTAACCATGCCATACATAGCCATTAACCTTACTATTGTTCTTATCAATTACATGATAATAATTACTCTTGGCGCCCTTAGGTGATTTCCAAGTAATCGTCTGATCTACGTACCAAGTGGTGGTTGGGTAGTTCTTTAAATTATGAACAGCCTTTTTATGACCGGTATTCCAAACGGATACGGACTTGCTGGAAGCGCGGTGATATTGAACTTTACCATATTTGTGATTGTATGTAACGGTATAACCGGGAGCTTTGTAAGCACCTTTTGTCACATAGCCAGTATAAACGTAGCCATTGATCTTAGAGTTTTTTGAATCTTTCACATAGAAATAATTAGTTTTCTTACCATTATGTTTGAGTGTAATCTGCTTGGTCACATTCCAAGTTGTTTTGGAATAGTTTTTAAGATAATGTAGTGCCTTAGTATGACTGGCATTCCAAACTGTCCCAGTTGAACTCTTCCGATGGTAAGCCGTTTTCTTAATGTTGCGACTGGCTACTTTCTTGTAACTAGAACTAGCCTGAACGCTGACGGCTTGACCCAAAAGTGAAGGCGTGATCACACCAGCACCAACCATGTTGACGGAAGCCAACGTAGCTACTGCAATTTTACTTAGTTTGTTCATTGCAAATCCCCCTATAGTTTATATAACATCTAAATGATAGCACTTTTATTCTTTATAGTGTATACAAATTTGGAATTCTAATTAATCTTGCTATAAGAATATTCATAAACTCGTTATTTTTAATATTCATTTAAAGTTGGATGCTTAACCTAATCTTGAGGAATGCTGGAGTTAGTGTAAGGTTTTCCTAGATGGTCAAT
>NZ_JQBD01000036.1 GCF_001437255.1 Pediococcus damnosus
CTATTACCAACAACAGATATTGTAGAACCATTGTTGTTCAGGTTTTTGATGATTCTTTTTTTAGTCTGTTATTTTGGGTTTACTGATTTGTGGACAATTGCATAACACAAACTTGTACAAATGGGAGCACCTACAGCGAAAGTTGATTTCTGCTGTAGGTGCTCTATTTGTTTAGACCTTAATGTTCCGTTCACTAATTTGAGGACAACTCCTTGAAACAACTTTTAAAATCTAAGTGCACCTTTCGTGGGATTATGATCCCATCTCCGGTACCCTTACATTTTTAAAGTTAACCGTTTCAATCCGTTCACTAATCAGGACAACTTCACAAATCAGTCCAACAAAAATAAGCAAGGCTCCTAGCCAGGAATTCTCCTGACTTTCGCCTCGCTTATTTTTCTTGGACTAACAATTTGTTCCGTTCACTAATCTGAGGACAACTCCTTGAAACAACTTTAAAAATCTAAGTGTGCTTCCCGCGGGATTACGATCCCGCGCTACTTCATTACATCAGAAAATTTTCATTCTGAAAATCTTTTATCCTCTGTACGCTGTCGATTCTTGTGGCACAAAACAGCCGCAAGAATTCGCATCCAGCACCCTTACATTTTAAAAGTTAAGCGTTTCAATCCGTTCACTAATCTTTATATGCCAAAGCACCCATTGGATCCCATGGTAATAATTGTGTTGGTTCCTCAGCTTGTGCTTTACGTTGGTCTTCAGTTAAGAATTGCTTGTCCACAACAACTTGGTAGCAATATTCGCTCATCCAGTCGTCTGTCATGACCATGTAACCCTTTGTTCCAACCTTGTCGCCCCAGCTGTTTTCGACTTTCCACTTCTTAGGTTCGCCGTCAACTAAATCAACACCTGTAATAACCATTGCATGTGTCATTAAGCTTTCACTGTAATCTAAGCGTTCTGCTTTAGACATTGATAAATCAATATCAAAGAGGGATTCATCGTCGTAAACACCAAGGTCTAATAAACCGCGTTTTCTTGGTTCCGAATGCTGACCCACATCACAACCAAACCAAACACTATGACCAGCCTTAAGTTGATTAATAGCAGCTTGCTTGAAGTCATGCATGGTTAAGTTTAAATGCTTAACTTGACGGCCACCAACCACGTTACCTAACATTTCAATTGAGTAAGTATGGTTGAATGGTTTGTCATCTGTAGGAGCATTGATGATTGAGACGTAATCTTTAAGATCCCAGCCAACGAATTTTTCGTAGAATGACTTAGGTGTTAAACCAGCTTCACGATGGAAGTTTTTGTCATCATCACGATATTCCCAGTCAAATGATGTAGGTGGTTCGCCGAAACTATAAGAAGCCATCCGGTAAACTTCCTCTAACATTTTTTCTTTACGTGATTGAACTTGTTCATCTGAAGTCTTATCATCATTTACAAGTTCGCGAAGTTCAACAGCATCTTTACGAAGCTTTTCGTTTAAGAGGGTGTTGAATTCGTTTGATTTGTTACTGTTGTAGGTTTCTGGATAAACAGATTCAGGAACAATGCCATACTTATCAATGATGGCACATAACATGTCCCACTGACCACCATCGCCTTGAGGTTCGTTCATTAACCATGAAACTTTGCGATCTGAAGTTGGTTTATCAGCAGTTGCAATCACATTTTCGTAGAACCAGTTTGACTTTTCAAACTTATCCCAGAAGAAAGTATAGTTTTGTGAAAGTTCAAAATCTTTAATTTTGAATTCTTCTGATAAATGATGACGCATTGTATTTAATGCGGCGAACATCCAACAACGGCCACTTTGCTTTTGGTTAGCAACGGCACCTGTCTCTAAATCAATTGAGAAAACGGGACTGAAATCAGCACCACCACGAAGGCCTTCACTAGCAGCTAAAATACCATTCTTGGTTACTGCACGTTCAAGCACCTTGGATTTGTTTTGTTCGTTATAATTTTTTGCGTAACGAGCAACTTGATCTTTAGAAATACTATTATTACTCAATATATTCACTCCTAACCTTTGATATATAAACATTGTAGCCGAAAAAGAATGATTAGTAAATGCTTAAATCTTGATTAAAAAATAACTTAGGGACGGGCCTGAATAACTTCAGGACCATTTTGGCGGCCGACGATAACAGTATTGACCATGTCGAGGAAGAGACCTTGTTCAACAATTCCTACTTGTTTGATTAAGTAGTCAGCTAGTTCGTGCGGATGTTTAATTTCACCAAGATGTAAATCAATGACGTAGTTTTTTGAATCGGTTAAAACATGGTTGCCACTGTCATCTAAACGAAATTTGGGATGTAATCCTTTAGCATCAAGCTTTTTGAAAACTTGTTTGCTACCATAGGGGATGACTTCTAAAGGCAGTGGGAACTTGCCAAGGGTAGAAACCATTTTTGATTCGTCTACGATCCACATCACTTTTGTGGAATTAGTTGCAACAATTTTTTCGAAGAGGTGAGCGGCACCGCCTCCTTTAATTCCTTGGTAATCAGCACTAATTTCATCGGCGCCATCAATTGTCAAATCAATGTGATCGACTTCATCAACTGATTTGACCGAAATACCTAATGATTTTGCTTGTTCGGCTGTCCGATTGGAAGTGGGAACGCCAGTAATATGAAGATTTTCGTTTTTTACGCGTTCACCTAGGGCATCAACCATGAATTTTACGGTTGAGCCAGTCCCAAGTCCCACTACCATGTTATCTTTAATAAACTTAACTGCTTCTTGGCCGACTAATTTTTTTAATTCATTTTGTTCCATTATTATTTTGCTCCATTTCTTGTAAGCTATTTTTGGTTTGGTCATCAACTGGAATCTGGGGATCAATCAGAAACTGATATTCCGGGTGCTTGGTTAAATAAACTTGTGCATAAGGGCACAGCGGGTAGATCTTTTTATTCTGATTTTTTGCATAAGTCAGCATTTCAACCATTAACTGTTGAGCAATTCCCTGTCCTCTAAGACTAGGATCAACAAAAACCTGTTCAATAACTAATGTTTGATCATCGCGAATGGAAAAATAAGTAACATCTCCACCAAGTTTATCTTCGTGCATAAATTTAATTTGTTTGCCATCGTTTGTAAATTTCATGCAGCCACTTCCTTATATAGAATAAACGCTTTCTCACTAATTGTCCCTTGCTATTTTTGTAAAGTCAATTAGAAACATAAATTATCAATTGAATTAGTTTACAAAACGTGATTACAAACGGATAATGTACAAAGATTGTCTCTTTTACTGCGAACTTACTTGTTAGACGAATCAGAGAGGAATTATTAAATATGAAACGTGGATTTGAAGTTGTATCAAAGGATAAAGAACAGGCTCTAAATTTGCCATACCGTTCCACCACTAATGCGGCCGGATATGATTTTGAAGCATCAAAGGATTTTGTTTTACCATCAATTTGGAAGGCTAATTTTTTGAAAGTTATTTGGCTATTACATCACAATAAAATAGTTACTGAAGCAGACTTAGTAAGTGGAAGTAAAGATTTAAAACCTTTTTTAGTGCCAACCGGAATTAAGGCCTACATGCAAAATGATGAATATTTACTACTTGCAAACCGGTCAAGTAGCCCGTTGAAGTGGAATGTAATTTTGCCGAATGGAGTAGGAATTATCGATGCTGATTATTATAATAATGAAAGCAACGAGGGCGAAATTTATTTTCAACTGATTAATATGGGATTGCGCGATATTACCATTAAAAAGGGTGAACGAATTGGTCAAGGAATTTTTATGCCATATTTACAAGCTGATGGCAAGGATGAACGTGCCCAAGTTCGTAAGGGTGGATTTGGTTCGTCTGGCATGTAGCATCGAAGCTTAAGGATTAGTAAAATTATTTTGTGGTCAATTGTTTTTAAAGGAATATGCTAAAATTGAAGGGAGCTAATACTACCATGGCAAAAGCAAAAACTCAGTTTGTTTGTCAAAACTGCGGGTATGTTTCACCACGTTTCTTGGGCCGTTGTCCAGGCTGCGGTCAATGGAATACTTTGGTTGAAGAACGCGTGGGCGCTGAGAAAGAAAATCATAAGGCTCGCGTTAGTTTTGAAGGTAAACGTGCTAAACCACAAATTTTAAGCGAAGTTGATATGTCTGAGGCACCGCGAATTAAAACTGGTTTAAAGGAATTTAATCGTGTCTTGGGTGGCGGAATTGTTCCTGGGTCACTGGTCTTGATCGGAGGAGATCCTGGAATTGGAAAGTCTACCTTGATGCTCCAAATTTCCGGGCAACTAAGTGAAACAAAACGGCGAGTATTGTATGTTTCTGGTGAAGAAAGTGCTGCTCAAATTAAGATGCGGGCAGAACGGCTTCATGTAGCAAGTGAAAACTTTTACTTGTTTCCAGAAACAGATATGACTAACATTCAGGATGCCATCAAAGAAGTTAAGCCTAGCTTTGTAATTATTGATTCAATTCAAACGATGCAAGAACCAGATATTCAATCGGCGGTTGGAAGCGTGGCGCAGGTTCGCGAAGTTACAGCCGAATTGATGCAAATTGCTAAAACCAATAACATTACGATTTTTATTGTGGGACATGTAACAAAAGGTGGCGCAATTGCTGGGCCCAAGATTCTTGAACATATGGTTGATACCGTGCTGTATTTTGAAGGTGATTTACATCATACTTATCGAATTCTTCGTGCCGCTAAAAACCGGTTTGGATCTACGAATGAGCTTGGAATTTTTGAAATGCGTGAATCTGGCTTGCGAGAGGTAGCCAATCCTTCAGAAATCTTCTTGGAAGAGCGATTGAAAGATGCAACTGGTTCGGCAATTGTGGTTTCAATGGAAGGAACACGACCAATTCTAGTGGAGATTCAAGCTCTGATGACGCCAACGACCTATGGGAATGCTAAACGAACGGCCACTGGATTAGACCATAATCGGGTATCGTTGATTATGGCAGTTTTGGAAAAGCGCGCAAACTTTTTGTTGCAAAATCAAGATGCTTATCTAAAAGCGGCAGGTGGAGTTAAGTTGGATGAGCCGGCGATTGATTTGGCTATTGCCATCAGCATTGCGTCTAGTTATCGAAATATCGGGACTGACCCAATGGATGCGTTTGTCGGTGAAATTGGATTAACTGGAGAAGTGCGTCGGGTAAGTCGAATTGAGCAGCGGGTAGCTGAAGCTCAAAAATTAGGGTTCAAACGAATTTATATACCAAAGAATAATTTACAGGGGTGGACGCCGCCAACTGGAATCAAGGTTGTTGGGGTGGCAACTTTAAGTGATGCCTTGAAGCGTGTCTTTCATTAAGACGGGTGATGCGAAATCAATAGACATTGATTACGAAAAAGGCCAGTCCGACTTAGCGCTTTAGCGGTTAGGAGGATGGACATCCGTAGTGAGGATAAGATTTTGCGAAGGCAAAATAGACAATAGATTACGAAGAGGAGCCAGTCCGACTTAGCGCTTTAGCGGTTAGAACGGATGGACATCCGTAATGAGGATAAGATTTTGCGAAAGCAAAATAGACAATAGATTACGAAAAGGAGCCAGTCCGACTTAGCGCTTTAGCGGTTAGAACGGATGGACATCCGCATGAGGATAAGATTTTGCGAAAGCAAAATAGACATTAGATTACGAAAAGGAGCCAGTCCGACTTAGCGCTTTAGCGGTTAGAACGGATGGACATCCGCATGAGGATAAGATTTTGCGAAAGCAAAATAGACATTAGATTACGAAAAGGAGGGATACTTTGAAAAAGAATATTATTAAAGCTGTTTTCGCACTAGCAGGTGGTGGCATTGGAGTCATTCTTTTACCACCACTGTGGGTATTAGTGTCGTTAAACAAGTATTGGTGGCTAAATAATTCAGTAACAAATTTCTTAGTTGGAGCAATTATTTTCTTTATTATTTCACTGTTTTTAGCCGGTTATATTGAAAAGTTAGTCAAAAGATTAGAACGACATATTGCAGCAATTCCACCCGTTCGATTGTTCTATGGTAGTTTATCAACAGTTGTGGGCTTGGTGCTGGCCATTTTGATTTCAACTTTGTTTTATCGTCAACAAACCTTTTTCTTAAATACAGTTATTCCAATTATTTTGATGCTAACATTTGGGTATTTGGGTTTTCGAATTGGGACAACGCAAGCTGACGAATGGCGGAAATTGTTTACATGGCGGAAAGAACCCGAAAACGCCAAGAATGTTTTAGAGCGAAAAGTGGATGATAATTTTCATCATTACAAAATTCTGGATACTAATATTTTGATTGATGGACGGATCTATGATCTAATCAAAACTGGATTTATCGAGGGAACGTTACTGGTACCCAACTTTGTCCTATATGAACTGCAATATATTGCAGACTCTTCTGATAGTATTAAGCGAGTACGAGGTCGTCGTGGCTTAGATATTTTAAACAAATTGCAGAATGAACATGTGATGCCGGTTGAGATGTATGAGGGCGACTATGACGAGATTGATGAAGTCGATAGTAAACTGATTCAGTTGGCTAAGGACAAAGATGCAGTTATTGTGACCAATGATTATAATTTAAACAAAGTTAGTCAGTTTCAAAATGTTCAGGTTCTTAATATCAATGCGCTGGCTAACGCACTGAAACCACGGGTAATTCCAGGTGAAAATATGCATGTTATGGTTGTGAAAAATGGAACTGAACGGCAGCAAGGGGTTGCTTATTTAGATGATGGGACCATGGTTGTGGTTGAAGAAGGTAAATACTTTATCAATCAAGAGCTTGATGTCGTTGTGACGAGTGCCCTTCAAACCGATGCTGGCCGGATGATTTTTGCGAAACCATTACATTCAACACGTGGCATTGCCGATAAAAAACCGGATCAAAAGCCAGATAAAAAGAAATCTGGAAAGTAATAGAAACAAATGTAAAGAAGCTTTTTTAGTTGCTTACTGGATTGTGCCTTTATTTATTTAAGCGGCAATTGTACAATTGATTAAGTAATAAAATGTGAAAAACTTAGAAAGAGGCGTTAATTTTGGCAAAAAGTAAGATTCGTGTTCGTTATGCACCAAGTCCTACTGGTCATCTGCATATTGGTAATGCGCGAACAGCATTATTTAACTATTTGTTTGCTCGTCATTACAAAGGCAAGTTTATTATTCGAATTGAGGATACTGATACCAGTCGTAACATCAAAGATGGTGAACGTAGTCAGCTTGAAAACCTCAAATGGCTAGGTTTGGACTGGGATGAAGGTCCAGACAAGCCTGGCGATTATGGTCCTTATCGTCAATCAGAACGAAAGGCAATTTACTTGCCATTGATTCAGGAATTGATTGATAAAGACTTGGCTTATGAATCCTATGAAACTGAAGAAGAACTCCAAGCCCAACGTGAGGCTCAAAAAGCTCGTGGTGAGATGCCACATTATGAATATGAATATGCTGGTATGACGGAAGACGAGAAACAAGCTAAGATTGCTGAATCTAAGGCTGCTGGTTTGGAACCAGTTATTCGTTTCCGCGTTCCTGAACATAAAACATATGCTTGGGATGATATTGTTAAAGGCAAAATTTCGTTTGATTCAAGTACTATTGGTGGTGATTTCGTCATTCAAAAACGTGATGGAATGCCAACTTATAACTTTGCGGTTGTTGTTGATGATCACAAGATGGAAATTTCACACGTTTTCCGTGGGGATGATCATGTTGCAAATACACCAAAACAATTAATGATTTACGAAGCATTCGGCTGGGAACCACCTAAGTTTGGTCACATGAGCTTAATCATTAACAGTGAAACTGGTAAGAAATTGAGTAAACGTGACGAAAGCGTTCTTCAATTTATCGAACAATATCGTTCATTAGGTTATCTACCAGATGCCATGATGAATTTTATCGTATTGCTCGGTTGGTCACCAGTTGGTGAAAGTGAAATCTTTAACCAACGTGAATTAATCAAAATGTATGATGAAAAACGTTTGAGTAAATCACCAGCTGCATTTGACGGTAAGAAGTTGGAGTGGATTAACAACCAATACGTTAAAGCTGCTGATGAGGACCGCGTGATGGATTCTGCATTGAAGCAATTGATTAAGGCTGGAAACATTGAAAAAGGTGCTTCGCCAGAACGCATTGAATGGGCGCGGAAGTTGATTAATTTGTATAAACGTCAAATGAGTTATACAGCGCAAATCAATGATATGGCTGATTTATTCTTTAATGGTCCTGATGAAATTGACGAAGAAGCTAAACAAGAAATGGCTGCAGATACTGCTTTGCCAGTTCTAAAAGCAATTTATGCCAAATTTGAGAAGATGGAAATCTTTGATACCGTTGAAATTTTAGCTTCGATTAAAGCTGTTCAAAAAGAAACGGGTGTTAAAGGCCGGGCTTTATGGATGCCAATTCGGATTGCAATTACGCATGAAATGCACGGACCAGAATTACCAGAAACGATTGAATTGTTAGGTCAAAAGACATCAATGTCTCACCTAAAAGCAATGATCGATGAAATGGATTAAGATAATTTTACTTTAAATTGAAATATTAGATGACATGTAATTTTCAAAAATTACGTGTCATTTTTTTGATAGTTAAGTAATTTTTGGGTTTTCTGGGTTGAAATCGGGATATGTGATAAAATCAAACCAGATAGAAAAAAAGGAAAAGAGGCCGTTTGAATGATTAATCTTTATAATACAATGACACGCAAAAAAGAGCCGTTTCAGCCGATTACGCCTGGGGTAGTGAATATGTATGTCTGTGGTCCCACTGTATATAATTACATTCATATCGGTAATGCGCGGAGTATCATTGCTTTTGATACCGTTCGTCGTTATTTTGAATATCGCGGTTTTAAGGTGAATTTTGTTTCTAATTTTACTGATGTTGATGATAAAATGATTAATACTGCTAAGAAAGAGGGAACGACTGTCCCAAAACTAGCAGAGAAATTCATTCAAGCGTTTATGCAGGACAGCAAAGCTATTAATGTTGAACCAGCCACAGTGAATCCGCGAGCTACGCAAAATGTTCCCGAAATTGTGGACTTTATTCAGGTATTAATTGATAAAGGGTACGCTTATGCTTCAGATGGAGATGTTTATTACCGGACGCGTAAGTTTGCTAATTACGGCAAATTATCTGGTCAAAATATTGATGAACTTGAGCAAGGGGCCAGCGAGCATATTAATGACGAGGAGACTGCTCGTAAGGAAGATCCGATTGATTTTGCGTTGTGGAAAGGTGCTAAAGCCGATGAAATTTCCTGGGATGCCCCTTGGGGAAAAGGTCGGCCCGGCTGGCATATTGAATGTTCGGTGATGGCTACCAAATATCTAGGTGATACAATTGACATTCATGCGGGTGGCGAAGATCTGGAATTTCCTCACCATGAAAATGAAATTGCTCAAAGTGAAGCCAAGACTGGGAAGAAGTTTGCCAATTATTGGATGCATAATGGTTTTGTCACGGTTGGCGATGAAAACGAAAAAATGAGTAAATCGCTTGGTAATTTTGTTACGGTCCACGATATTATTAATGAAATGGATCCCCAAATTTTGCGCTTGTTTATGGCAACGACTCAGTATCGTCGGCCAATTCAATATACGCGAGAAAATTTGGAAGAAGCTGGTAACAACCTGGCAAAATTACAAAATGCGTTTGCCAATTTAAATTATCGTTTTCAAAATTCTGAATCTGGTGCAGATGCAGGGACTGATAAGCGAGTTAAAGAACTTGTCGAGCAATTTACTACTGCAATGGATGATGATTTTAACGTGCAGAATGGTATTGCTGTAGTTTATGAATTAGCTAAAGTTTTGAATGTTTATAGTGAGCAAGCAACCGTGAAAAAAGAAACGTTAGAGTTATTGAAAACTACTTTTGTCCAGCTGGTTAGCATCTTCGGAATTAAATTAGAAGAAGGACAATTAGAGGACGAAACAATTAAACAACTGATTGTGGAACGCGATGCTGCAAGAGATAACAAGGATTTTAAACGGAGCGATGAAATTCGAGATCAATTAAAAGAACAGGGTATTAACTTGGAGGATACTCCCCAAGGAACTCGGTGGAAAAGGGCCTAAAGAATGACAGAAAATGACACGTACAAACAATTGAACGGAATTGCGCTCGCTTATCTAGGGGATGCGGTTTACGAAGTTTATATTAGAAGACATCTTATTAATAAGGGGCTGACCAAACCTACAAAGTTACATCACACGGCCACTAATTTTGTTTCAGCGAAGGCCCAAGCAGCTCTGATTGATGTAATGAAAGAGCAAGACATTCTAACGGAAACCGAGCAGGACTATTTTAAACGGGGACGTAATTCTAAGAGTCATACTTCTGCAAAGAATACTTCCGTCTTAACCTATCGGATTTCTACTGGATTTGAGGCGTTGATGGGCTACCTTTCTTTGAGTGGCCAGCAAGAACGTTTGGATTGGCTCGCTAATTGGTGTATCACGCAAGTTGAGGAAGGAAAAATAACCCATGCCACAAAATAATTATAATCAAGATCAATCAAGTACAGATACAAACGAGGGCCAAGGCGATTTTATCATTGGTCGTCATCCGGCTGTTGCAGCTTTAAAGTCACAGCAAACAATCAACAAAGTTTTTATCCAAGAAAACTTAAAATCAGATGCCATTCATGACATTGTGAAATTGGCAGAGAAACGGAAATTAATCGTTTCAATCGTGCCCAAACGGAAGTTAGATCATTTAGCAGATGGCGAAAATCATCAGGGTGTTGTGTTAGCCATTGCGGCTTTTGAGTACGCCACAATTGATGATGTTTTCCAGAAAGCTAAAGATCAAGATGAGTCACCCTTTATCTTGATTTTGGATAACATTGAAGATCCCCACAACTTGGGCTCAATTTTGAGAACGGCTGATGCAGCGGGTGTTCATGGCGTAATCATTCCGAAACATCGCGCGGTTGGTTTGACCAGTACGGTTGCAAAAACCTCTGCAGGAGCCATCGAACATGTACCTGTTGTCCGCGTAGTTAACCTTGTGAATACGGTTAAAGAATTAAAAAAACGAGGTATGTGGATTTTTGGCACGGACATGGATGGAACCGATTATCGAAAATGGGATGCTAAAGGTTCAATTGGTTTAATTATTGGGAATGAAGGCAAAGGAATTTCACCATTGTTGAAAAAACAGGTTGATGAAACACTTACGATTCCAATGGTTGGGCAAGTTCAAAGCTTAAATGCAAGTGTCGCAGCTAGTTTATTGATTTACCAAGGCTTTTCTACACGGCATCCACTATAAAATAAAAAAGTAGCAATTATCGATTATGTGAATTGAAATCATCGGTAATTGTTATTTTTTTACGAAAAAGTTTAAACGCACGTTCGCTTGTCGGTAAGGTGTATCTTTGATATATTATTTTTTGAGGAGGCTGGTTAGGAGTAATTAATGTCAAACTTTAACCGGCAAGTTGATGAAGACCGTGAAGCTGAATTAATTAAAAACAGCAAGATGGGTGACTCAGCTAGTTTTGAAATCCTGTTTCGGCAATATTGTCCAATTGTGATTCATATTAAGGATAAGTACTTTTTACGCACATATGATTTGGACGATTGGTTGCAAGAAGGGCGAATTATATTCTTTAATACTCTTGCAAATTACGATACGAAGCGGCATATTACCTTAGGAAAATATTTTCAGGCTAACTTTCAGAACCGAGTTTATAGTTTAATTCGTCGAGAAATGGCGGTTAAACGGCGCTCAGATTTATTCTGTAACTCGTTAGAAACAATGAAAACTGAAAGCGGAGAATACGAGCGCCTTTTTATGACAAAACATGGTGGCCCTGATGAATTGGTGGTGCTGAAGGAAAATTGTGAACGATATTATTCTGATCTCTCAAGATTTGAGGCCCAAGTTTTTAAATATTATTATCAGGGCAAACATTCAGTGGAGATCGCAAGTTTATTACATTGTGAGGTTCCTCGAGTGTCGAATGCAGTTAGTCGTTGTCGCAATAAATTTGCCAAACGGGTTTCAAAGTGAATGATTTAAAAAATAGAGTGTGAGCTCTATTTTTTTGCGTTTAAGGAAATATATATCACGTTGAAATTGACATAGAGGGTTGCAAATGATAAAGTTAAGTCTGATTAATTAGGGAGATAAACTATGTCACAAAAACAAATTGCGTTAGCTTGTTCAGTTTGTGGATCACGAAACTACACAGTGGCTGCTAATCCCAACCGAACAACAAGGTTAGAAGTTAAAAAATATTGTAAACACTGTAATAAGCATACTATACATCGAGAAACACGCTAGGAGGAAAAGTTCAATGAAATTTATTAAAAGTGTTATCCAAGAGATGCATGAGGTCACGTGGCCCAATGCACGTCAACTTCGTAAGGATTCTTCTTCTGTCATTGGACTATCGGTATTCTTCGTTGCTTTCTTTGCCTTAGTAGATTGGCTAATTCAGCTATTATTGAGCTCATTAAAGTAAGCAATAGCGTTAGTTATGTTTTTTTGGTACAATGAGTGTGTTGGAACTTCGTGTAGACGGAGTTTTTTTATTTTGTTTAGATATTGAAAATAAGAGTTTGTGGTAAAAAAACTAGTCATAAATTTTGAAGAGGAGAAATAAAATTGGAAACAACTGAGAAAAATTGGTACGTTTTACATACTTATTCAGGTTACGAAAATAAAGTGAAGGCTAACTTGGAGTCCCGTTCACTTTCTATGGGAATGGAGAATAATATTTTTCGCGTCGTTGTTCCTGAAGAAGAAGAACACGAAACTAAAAATGGTAAAGACAAAGTAACAATGAAAAAGGAGTTTCCAGGTTATGTTTTAGTGGAAATGGTTATGTCTGATCAGGCTTGGTATATTGTTCGAAACACACCCGGTGTAACTGGATTTGTTGGCTCGCATGGATCTGGAAGCAAACCATCACCACTGTTACCAGATGAAGCAGAGCGTATTCTTCGTCATTTGGGAATGTCCGTTCGTCACGCTACCATTGACGTCGAAGTTGGAGAAACAGTTAAGATCGTTGATGGCGCATTCTCTGGTTTAACAGGTAAGATTACTGAAGTTGACAATAAAAATATGACGCTTAAGGTTAATATTAATATGTTTGGTCGTGAAACAAGTACTGAACTTGATATGGAACAAGTTGATAAACTTGATTCATAAATCAGAAAAATGGTTTAAGTTATAGTGAATTCAAGATTGTTCTTTTGATTCTTGCATGGTATACTTTAAAAGTATGCTTTGCATATAGACACGCGTGGGAGAGGAAATTTAAATCCTCATCATAACCACACACGGACTTATAAGGAGGTATGTCTCGTGGCAAAAAAAGTCGCAAATTTAGTTAAATTACAAATTCCTGCTGGAAAAGCAACCCCAGCTCCACCAGTTGGTCCTGCATTAGGTCAAGCAGGTATCAATATTATGGGATTTACAAAGGAATTTAATGCACGTACAGCTGATCAGGCTGGGATGCTTATTCCTGTTGTAATCACTGTTTATGAAGATCGTTCATTCGATTTCGTTACAAAGACTCCACCTGCTTCTGTTCTCTTGAAGAAAGCTGCCGGTGTTGAACATGGTTCTGGTGAACCTAACACGAACAAGGTTGCAACTGTAACCAAGGATCAAGTTAAGGAAATCGCCGAAACAAAAATGCAAGATCTAAACGCCGCAAACTTTGAGTCTGCAATGCGCATGGTCGAAGGTACTGCACGCAGCATGGGCTTTGATGTTAAAGACTAAGTTGTTGTAGTCGGATACTCCGTTAAAATGGATGTATCAAGTGGGAGGAAAATCCGATAAAACCACATTTGCAAGGAGGAAAACACAGATGGCAAAAAGAGGTAAAAAGTATCAAGATGCTTTAAAGCAGGTTGATATTACAAAAGCATATGCACCAAAGGAAGCTTTGGAATTAGTTAAGAAAATTGACTTTGCTAAGTTTGATGCAACCGTTGAAACAGTATTTAAATTAAATGTAGATACAAAACAGGCTGACCAACAATTGCGTGGCGCCGTTGTTTTGCCAAACGGAACTGGTAAAGAACAAACAGTTATCGTTTTTGCTAAGGGTGAAAAAGCTAAAGATGCTGAAGCTGCTGGTGCTGATGTTGTTGGTGATGACGACTTAGTACAACGGATTCAGGGTGGCTGGCTTGATTTTGACGTTGCCGTTGCAACACCTGATATGATGGCACAAGTTGGACGTTTGGGTCGTGTACTTGGACCTAAAGGTTTAATGCCTAACCCTAAGACAGGGACTGTCACAATGGATGTTAAGAAGGCCGTTGAAGAATCTAAAGCTGGTAAGGTGACTTACAGAACTGACCGTGATGGTAACGTTCATGTGCCAATTGGTAAGGTATCATTTGATGCTGACAAGTTGTTAGGCAACTTAGATGTCATTGAAGAAACAATTGTTCATGCACGTCCAGCATCTGTTAAAGGAACTTATGTAAGCAACGTTTCTGTTACTTCAACATTTGGGCCTGGCGTTCATGTTGATCTTTCACAATTCTAAATTGAATTGAATGTTGACATGGAAGTTGTTTCTATGGTAACTTGGACTAGTAATTATAATTGAATTTGCCTAAGACTCAGGTGACGTTGGTTCGTCTTAATTTTACCTGCCGAGGAACGTAGAAATGTATATTTCCGCATCCGAAGTCTGGGTGCGGATTTTTTATAGTTTTTAAAAACTTGCTGGAGGTGAAAATTAATGAGTAAAGAAGCAATTGCTAAAAAAGCTGTTGTTGTCGATAAAGCTGCTGAGTATTTCAGTAATGCTGCTTCTGCAATCGTTGTTAATTCTCGTGGATTAACTGTTGCTGAGGATACAGAGTTACGTAAAGAGTTACGTGATGCTGGTGTTACGATGCATGTGATCAAGAACAAGATCTTGACTCGTGCTGCTGACAAAGCAGGTTATTCCGATTTAAACGATGTCTTTGTTGGACCAAGTGCGGTTGCATTTTCTGATGAAGATCCAGTTGCACCTGCTAAGATTTTGAAGAAGTTCGCTGATGAACATGATGCTCTTGAACTTAAGGGTGGCATGATCGAAGGTAAGGTAGCTTCAATCGAAGAAATTGGAGTTTACGCTTCAATGCCTAGCCGTGAAGACTTGCTCAGCATGCTTGCTAATGTATTACAGGCACCTGTACGCAATGTTGCATACGCTGTTAAGGCTGTTTCAGACAAGAAGTCTGAAGAAGACGCTGCTTAATTTAAATTAGACAAACAAAAATGGAGGATACAAACAATGGCATTAGATAAAGACCAATTTATTGAAGACTTAAAAGGTGCTTCAATTACAGACTTAAACGATTTAGTTAAAGCTATCGAAGACGAATTCGGTGTTTCAGCATCTGCACCAGTTGCTGCTGCAGGCGCTGATGGTGGCGATGGTGCTGCTGCAAAGACAACATTCACTGTTGAATTAACAGAAGCAGGTTCAGCTAAGGTTAAAGCAATCAAGGCTGTTCGTGAAATTACTGGACTTGGCTTGAAAGATGCTAAGGACCTTGTTGACAAGGCACCTTCAGCTATCAAATCAGATGTTTCAGAAGACGAAGCAAATGATGTTAAAGCTAAACTTGAAGAAGCTGGTGCTACAGTTACTGTTAAGTAATTTGAGCATAGCTAAGAGGAATCTACATTTGTGGATTCCTCTTTTTTTTGAATACTAACAAACTAGAAATACTGGTTTTGTTAGTGTTGAGCGATCGTTGAAAATGAGAATAATTTTTTCCCTTCCTGTAAATTGCTTTAATAGATTTTTTTGTGGGAAAAGGTAGATTAGATTTCAATGCTTTGAAATTTAGAATATGATCGAATTTTGAAATTCGTTATTGACTTTGATATGAGCAAATGCTAAATTAAGTTAACGTTAAAAGCATTAAACGTTGATGAGAAGAGTAAGATTGGAAAACTTCTTAAAGAGAGCCTCAATTGGTGTAACGAGGTGTTGTTTAAAAATCTGAAAATGAGCTCGGAGTTGGTGATCGGTCACTGTTTGGCTGATTTCCCGGTAGTAACCGATACATTACGGAGCATTCCTGGTTTTTAACTTTGGAGTGCTTACTGAGTTTAATATGATAATATTATGTATTAAAAATTGGGTGGCACCGCGAAAGTCTTCGTCCCATAATCTTTTATAAGATTATGAGATGAAGACTTTTTTATTTTGTACAAAAGAAGGCCAATAGCATGACAGCAAACGCGATAAACGGATTTTTGAATTTTAATCAAAAGTGGCAAAATGCGGCAGAGTTGAATAATCCCTTAAGTGTCCTTGTTCTAAATTTAATGCCGACTAAACAGGCAACAGAGCGTCAGTTTTTAGAATCTTTTAATCACATGAAACAAGATGTTAGGTTTACCTTTGCTTATCCAGAAAGCCATTCTTTTAAGGGCACGTCACGCACGGCAATGGCTAGTTCATATCTCAAATTTAGCGATGCCGCGCAAAAAGATTACGATGCTTTAATTATTACTGGAGCACCTGTTGAAACTTTGAACTTTGAGCAGGTTGATTATTGGCAGGAGTTCAAACAAATTATAGGTTGGTCTCATGAGCATGTGAAGCAGACCTTATTTGAGTGTTGGGCCTGCCAAGCTGCGTTGAAAGTTGAATTTAATGTTAAGAAAAGAGATTTACTTGAAAAAACATTTGGAATTTATTCAGCAACGCAAATTAATTTAAAAAGTCCCCTTGTTAAAGGATTTGGTGTTGAAAATCAGTTAAGGATGCCCCAATCTCGGCACACTAATATTGAACAGACGCATGGTGTAGAGGTTATTGCAAGCAATGACAAGATTGGACCAATGATTCTTTATGCACCGCAAATAAACCAAACTTATTTGACCGGTCATCCGGAATATGAGGCAGATACACTAAAAATTGAATATGAACGAGATTTGGGGAAAAAGCAGCGAATCCAGATTCCTACAAATTATTTTGATGATCAGAACAGAATTCGCTATACGTGGAAAAGGAGTAGTCATCTGATCTATCAAAATTGGCTTAACTTGATCCATCGAAAAAACTAATAATTTTTTAAAAAGTACAGTTTATGCCAACGGACAATGACATAGAAAAAATTTAATTAGCAAGTCTAATCAAACAACAATAAAATTTTGAATTTATAGGAGGCCTGGATATGACAGATATTTCAGTTGGTATGCTTGGTTGTGGAACAGTTGGAACAGGGGTATTGACGCTTTTAAAACGTGGGGCTAAACAAATTGCTGAATCGTTGAATGTGCATTTTAAAGTTAAAAAAATTGCAGTTAAGCATCCTGACAAAAAAAGAGACACTGAGTTAACAGAAAATATGCAGTTTACCGGTCAAATTGAAAATGTTATAAATGATCCTTCAATTCAAATTATTATTGAAGTTATGGGAACACTTAACGAGGCCTATGATGCAATTTATCAGGCAATTAGCAACGGAAAGTCTGTTATCACTGCTAATAAGGAATTAATTGCTTTAAAAGGACCACAATTGACTAGGCTTGCTCATGAAAAGCATGTTGATTTATATTACGAAGCTAGTGTTGGCGGTGGGATTCCAATTCTTCGTGTTTTAAGTGATAGTTTAATTACTGACCAAATTACGGGATTAACTGGCATTGTCAATGGAACTTCTAATTACGTTTTGAGTGCTATGAAAAACGATCATAATAGTTATGAAGAAAGTTTAAAACAGGCCCAAGAGCTCGGATACGCAGAAACCAATCCTGTTAATGATATTGAAGGTTTTGATGCCGCCTACAAACTAGCGATTTTAAGCCAGTTAGCATTTGGACAAACAATTAATTTAAAACAGTTAAATCGAAAAGGAATTGGACAAATTACTACTGAGGATATTAAGGGGGCCTCTCGTTTGGGATTGACCATCAAGCCAATTGTAATCGCACGAGAAAAACATCACGAATTGTATACGTTAGTGGGGCCGGTTGCAGTTTCTAGACAGTACCCACTAGCGACCGTCAATGGCGTTGAAAATAGTATCTTAGTCACTAGTACCGCATTGGGTACGACATCTTATACGGGGCCTGGAGCTGGCTCTGAGCCGACGGCAAATAGTGTAATGAGCGATTTATTGACGGTTACCCATCACTTGTTGTTAGATGAGAGTGGTACAAGTTTTAATATACCTGTTAATCACATTAAGGAACATTCTTTACTGGATCTTCCTTTAAAATATTTTGTTGCAATAAATGAAACGACTGTAGATAAACTTGAATCTTTTATAAATCATTCTGAATATATTGAAAACGTGGTTAGAATTAATCATTCTTATTTTCTTATTACTTCTAGTTTAGTGAAAGGAAAGAAAGCAGAATTAGTGGCCTTTTTTAATAAAGAAACAAAAGGTAGTCGTTTTTACCCTCTTTTGAAGTAAAGCCACCGATGCACATCTCTTGTTGAGACTTACATCGGTGGCTTTTGGTTTACTGGATATGTCAATTCGTCCATTTATTTGGTTGGGTATGTTGAAATCTTGCCAGTCGCTCAAATAAATCTGGAACATGATGAGCAGTAACAAACAAATTTAAATTTTCTTTAGGCGCGAATCCCGCTTCACAAGCATTGGTTAATAATTGAATTAGTGGATCATAAAAGCCATCTATATTTAGTAATGCAAGGGGTTTTTGGTGAAGATTGATTTGGCTCCAAGATAACAGTGTTAAAAATTCTTTGAACGTCCCAAAGCCGCCTGGTAATGCAATAAAAGCATCAGATGCATCTAACATGTATTGTTTTCGTTCGGAGATATCAGCAGTTGTAATGATTTTATCATCTGGAATTCGGGTCAGTTTTTCGTTTACAAGTATTTTAGGGATCACGCCAAGAATGTCTCCGCCCTTATTTAAAACTTCATTTCCAAGTACTCCCATGAGTCCCAAACGGCCACCACCATACACAAGTCGTTGATGGTGAAGGGCAATATAATCTGCAAGTTCAATGGTACCCTTCTTATAATTATCATCATAGCCAGTATTAGATCCGCAAAATACACAAATTGATTGGATTGATTTCATATTGATAGCTCCATTCTAAAAAAAACGTCACTTAGTTAGTAAACTAGTGACGTTTTTTGGGTCTACACTTTCTGGTATTGGTGA
>NZ_JQBD01000037.1 GCF_001437255.1 Pediococcus damnosus
TTATTCACCAATACCAGAAAGTGTAGATCCATTTTTTTGTATCTTTACACAATCTTTACACGAACAACACGATAGCTAAACACATGGTTGATAAACTTGTGATTGAGGTGTTGAGAGGAGTTGAGATGATGAAACGAGTTGCAGGGCTGGCTTTTGCTTTGTTAGTTGGTTTGATTGGACTGGCAGGATGTGGAGCAAAGAATAATCAATCCATTACAGTTGTAGGATCCACTGCATTACAACCCCTAGTTGAACGAGCGGGGAGCAGTTTTCAAATGGCTAATCCCAAAATTAATATTACAGTTCAAGGTGGTGGTTCTGGGACGGGACTAAGTCAAGTTCAGGCCGGCGCAGTCACCATCGGAAATTCAGATGTTTTTGCAGAAAATCAGACTGGAATCAAATCGTATGCACTGGTTGATCATAAGGTGGCGGTGGTGGGAATTACACCGATCGTCAATAAAAAAGTATCGGTTCAAAACTTAAGTATGCAGCAGCTTACACAAATTTTTAGTGGTAAGGTGACAAATTGGCGGCAAGTTGGTGGTAAAAACCAAAAAATAACCGTAATTAACCGTGCTCAAGGAAGCGGAATTCGAAGCGCGTTTGAGACAAGTGTGCTTGGTAACAAGAAGGCCGTGCGTTCTCAAGAACAAGACTCAAACGGAACGGTTCAAAAAATTGTGGCGGCAACCCCAGGTGCAATTAGTTACACTTCGTTTTCCTACGTAAACGATCAGGTCAGAGCGTTGAATCTTAATCATGTGGCACCTAAGGCTAAAAATGTGATCGATAATCGCTGGTCAATTTGGTCTTACGAGCATATGTACACAAAAGGAAAACCTAATCGACCCACTCAACAATTTTTAGATTATATTCAATCACCAAAAAATCAAAAAGAGTTAATTACTAATTTAGGGTATATTTCTACGCATGATATGAAAGTCACCCGTGATCGTCACGGCAAAGTTCATGATTTGAAGAAAGGGGCGTAATCAATTTGGAAGATATTAAACGGCAGTTGACACATTCTTCTAAAGCAACTAAGCAAGATCGTTATGGCAAAGCAATTGCTTTCTTTTGTACATTTTTAATTGGTTTGTTAGTGGTATCAATCTTGTACTTAGTAGCTTCGCGGGGGTTAGCAACTTTCTTCAAGGATCACGTGTCCGTCTGGGATTTTTTGACGAAGCAAAATTGGAATCCTAGCCAAGTTGATAAGAATGGCTCACCATTGGTTGGTGCCCTTCCCATGATTGTTGGTTCGTTTTCTGTAACAATTTTTTCGGCTGTTTTGGCAACACCATTTGCGATTGCAATGGCGCTATTTATGACAGAAATTGAACCTCGCCGAGGAACTAAATTTCTTCAGCCAGTTATTGAATTATTAGTCGGAATTCCTTCAGTTGTCTATGGTTTTGTGGGACTCACAATTGTGGTGCCAGTAGTTAGAACGGTATTCGGTGGAACTGGTTTTGGAATCCTTTCAGGAACATTGGTTTTATTCGTGATGGTCCTTCCAACAATTACGTCAATGTATGTGGACAGTTTACGAGCAGTTCCCCGTTTTTACCGTGAGGCTTCATTGGCATTGGGGGCAACTCGCTGGCAAACAATTTACAAAGTTGTTTTACGGGCATCGATACCAGGCTTATTAACGGCGATTATCTTCGGGATGGCACGAGCTTTTGGAGAGGCTCTTGCCGTTCAAATGGTTATTGGAAACGCGTCATTACTGCCACACAATCTTATTTCACCGGCCTCTACATTAACAAGTGTACTGACAACGGGAATGGGAAATACAGTTATGGGTACGTTACCAAACAATGCGCTTTGGTCGCTAGCTCTCATTCTGTTATTGATGTCGCTATGCTTTAATTTGATTGTTCGTTACATTGGGAAGAAAGGGAGGATGGCCAAATGAATGCTAAAAAAATTGATAAATTGGCCACCGCAATTATTGGTTTCTTAGTTGGTGTGGTTGTCTTAATCTTGGTCGCCCTAATTGGGTATATCTTGGTTACTGGCCTGCCACATGTGTCATGGCATTTTTTGACATCACCTTCACAATCTTTTTTAAAGGGCGGTGGGATTGGTGATCAGCTATTTAATTCATTATATTTGTTGGTATTAACCCTTTTGATTTCTTTTCCAATTGCACTTGGCGCCGGGATCTATTTATTTGAATATGCACCACAAAATTGGGTGACAAGTACCATTCGGGTTGCTATTGAAGTTTTAAGCTCGTTACCTTCCGTAGTTGTGGGACTTTTTGGTTTCTTATTGTTTGTGATTGAGTTTAAACTAGGATTTTCAATCTTATCAGGTGCGATTGCATTAACTTTCTTCAATCTTCCGTTGTTAACGAGAAGTGTGGAAAACTCATTAGCATCTGTACCAAAATTACAAAGGGAAGCTGGACTGGCGTTAGGATTCTCCAGATGGCAAACGGTATTGGGAGTTATTTTTCCGGAAGCATTACCCGGAATATTAACGGCCATTATTTTAAGCGCTGGCCGAATTTTCGGAGAAGCAGCTGCATTAATTTATACAGCTGGACAAAGTGCTCCAATTTTAAACTTTTCCAACTGGAACCCGTTGAGTCCAACAAGTCCTTTAAATCCCATGCGGCCGGCCGAAACTTTAGCAGTCCATATTTGGAAGATTAATTCTGAAGGAATCATGCCAGATGCCAGTGCCGTTTCCGCAGGTGCATCCGCAGTCTTAATTTTGGCAGTCCTGATTTTTAATTTTTCTGCTCGCTGGTTAGGCAATCGGATTTATCGGAAAGTGACGGCATCAAAATAAAATGAGGTGTTTCAGATGAAAACTTATTCACTAACAGACAACTATGTGCATAAATTTGATCCAACAAAAACAGAAATTGGATTATCAACAGAAAATCTTCAGGTATTTTATGGCGATAATCATGCGATTTTTGATGGTACGTTACAATTTCGGAAGAATGCAATTACCGCAATGATTGGTGCATCTGGATCCGGAAAGTCTACCTTTTTACGATGCTTGAATCGAATGAACGATGACATTGCAACTGTGCAAGGGAAAATTATGTATCAAGATATCGATATCAATACACCAGAAATTAATGTTTATGAAATGCGTAAGCACGTCGGAATGGTTTTCCAAAGACCCAATCCGTTTGCCAAGTCGATTTTTAAAAACATTTCATATCCGCTTCGAAAATCTGGCATCAAAAATAAGCAGGATATTGCTCAGCGGGTTGAAAAAAGTTTGCGACAAGCGGCACTCTGGGATGAAGTGAAGGATGATTTGAATCGGAGTGCCTTGGATCTTTCCGGTGGTCAGCAGCAACGACTTTGTATTGCCCGTACCTTAGCCATGAACCCAGATGTCTTGCTATTAGACGAGCCTGCCAGTGCGTTAGATCCAATTTCAACTGGAAAATTAGAGCAGGCACTTCAAGAGTTACAAAAAAACTATACCATCATTATGGTGACTCACAGCATGCAACAAGCTTCCCGGATTAGTGACTATACGGCGTTCTTTCACATGGGTCACATTTTGGAGTTTGATCGAACGGAACGGATTTTTACGAGACCACAAATTCAAGCTACGGAAGATTATATTTCGGGAAATTTTGGATGAAGTAGTTTTGAAGATGTTTTGGGGGAAAAAGAGTGTTTTATAAAGTCCCTGCAAAGGAGAGAAAAGCATGGTAAATGTAATTACCACACATAATGTTCGTTTATATTATGGTGACAAAGAAGCATTACACGGCATCGATCTGGATTTTCCAAAACAAAAAATTACGGCATTAATTGGGCCTTCAGGAAGTGGAAAATCTACCTTTTTACGTTGCTTGAACCGCATGAATGACCTGACTCCGGGAGTGACGATTACGGGGAGCTTTAAACTGGATGGCAAAGATATCTATAGTCCGAAAACGGATGTGGTTGAGTTACGGAAAAAAGTAGGGATGGTATTTCAACAACCCAATCCATTTCCCTTTTCAGTTTTTGAAAATGTCGCCTTTGGCTTAAGGCTAGCTGGAATTCGAGATCGAAAACTAATTCAAGAAAGAGTCGAAACAAGTTTAAAACAGGCGGCTGTTTGGGACGAAGTGAAAGATAAATTGAATGATAATGCGTTGTCCTTTTCGGGTGGTCAACAGCAACGAATCTGTATTGCCAGGGTTTTAGCAGTGCAGCCGGAAATCATTTTGATGGATGAACCTACAAGCGCTTTGGATCCAGTTTCAGCAGGGAAGATTGAAGATTTGTTGCTTGATATTCAGGATAAATTTACCATTGCAATTGTCACACATAATATGCAACAGGCATCGCGAATATCAGATCGAACTGCGTTTTTCTTGGATGGTAAACTGGTTGAAACGGGTTTAACAAAGCAATTATTTATTGCACCGAAGCAAGAATCTACGAGTGACTATCTCAACGGAAAATTTGGATAATACAAGGAGGCTATTCATATGCGCGGAATTTTTGAAGATGAATTAAAAAAATTACATGGAAAATTCACGGAAATGGGTATTAATGTAAGTGAGGCCATTTATCGAGCTTCAAAATCATTTATCGATCATGACAAGGCTCTTGCCCAGCAAGTTATTGAACATGATGAACAAATTAATGAAGAAGAAGTTGATTTGGAAGATCAAGCTTTGATGCTAATTGCACTCCAACAACCAGTAGCAACAGATTTCCGAAGAATTATCATTGTATTGAAGGCTAGTTCTGAGTTGGAACGAATTGGTGATCATGCAGTTGGAATTGCTAAGGAATCTATTGAGCTAAAGGGGGAGCATCGGGTTAAATCAATTGAAACCGAGATTGCAGAAATGACTAATACTGTACGTTCAATGTTGGAAGAAGTATTGGATGCATATGTAAAAGAGGATGCAACTAAAGCAAAAAGAATTGCTAAGGACAATCAAAAGGTGGATGACGAATACGCGAGAGTTCGCGAGAAAACGGTGCAATCCATGAAAGAGGATGCCAAAGTAATTACTGGCAGCACAAGCTATTTAATGGTTGCTAGTTATTTAGAACGAATTGGAGATCACGTTGGTAATATTGCAGAGTGGGTTGTTTACAACAAAACAGGACATATCACGGAATTAACAACAGACCAGCATCCGGAAGTAAAATAATTTAATGAAACATAGCTTGATGGAGGCGAATTTAAGAATCTATCAAGTTTTTTAGTTTTTATAGCATATGTGTAAAAGTCTGTGTATAATTTCAATTAAGCAGATTGTAGCGTTTTAGTCTCTTAATGTGGTTAGCAGGTATATAATAGAAGAGGACTTGCCAATTAATATGTAGAGGTTAAGTTTGCCAATTAAGCTTCATAAGCAGTAGAATATAACTAATTAATAACATGAGGTGAATAAGTCATGAAATCAAATTCAAAACGAAAATTTACAAAATCTAATAGTCGCATGATATCCGGTGTTTTAGGTGGGATTGCTGATTATTTTTCTATTGATGCTTCAATTGTACGGCTTGTGTTCGTACTAATTACGATGGTTACCCATTTTATTCCCGGGGTCATTATTTATGCGCTTCTTGCATGGTTAATGCCTGAAAGCCAGGAGCAACGGCCAAGTGGATTTACAGAAAACTTCTTTTCAGGTTTTGGCCAGACCCAGCCAGGGGCACAATCTAAGCCTCGAAAACGAAAAGTTATCAAAAATGTGCAAGAAGAAGACGATCCATCAACTAAGCATCGGGATTAATGAGAGCGGTTTAAAGGCGAGTTGTGTAGCTATGATGCATTATGTAGCAAAGCAAAAAATCGCCTTTTTGGTGCATAACACATTTAGAGGAGGTAGTTTTTAAAATGAGGTTTTGGCAAAGAGTACTAGTTGATGCAATTTTATTTATTGCATTGGCAGGATTTTATCGAAACAGTGGTAGTTTTGTAGTCTCCAATGTCTGGGTAGCGCTTGGAGCTAGCTTAGTTTTGGCATTTTTAAATGCTTCGATAAAACCTTTTCTACAGCTTATATCTTTACCGATTACGATCTTAACACTGGGACTATTTAGCATTGTAATCAATGCATTAATCTTGCAACTAACTTCAGTGTTGGTTGGCCCCGCTAATTTCTATTTTTCATCGTTCGGGATGACTATGTGGATTGCAATACTAATGTCTATTTTAAATGCGATTATTTCAAATTACTTTATTAGAAGTGCTAAATAACTTTTTATAAAATGATAGGGGGCAATGCTTTTGGCAGATAGCGTAAAGGTTTCAGAGCTTGTGAAATCGATCCGACTTGATGTTTATTCAGGTAAAGAGTTTTTAGATAAAAAAGATATTGTTGTAAGTGATATCTCGCGTCCCGGTTTGGAACTAACCGGGTATTTTAATTTTTATCCTCATGAACGGGTGCAACTATTTGGTCGAACTGAAATTTCATATGCAAAAGGTAGCATGACGAGTGATGAGCGCCTTGATATCTATCAACGAATGGCGCATGAAGATACGCCAGCGTTCGTGATTTCCCGAGGCCTACCAATTCCACAGGAACTAACAGTGGCGGCGAAAGCAAAAAATATTCCAGTTCTGGGTTCCGCTTTGCCAACTTCACGATTGTTGAGTAATATGACCAACTTTCTTGAGGGAAAGTTAGCTGAACGTCAGTCTGTCCACGGTGAACTTGTGGATATATATGGACTTGGAGTATTGATTACTGGAGATTCTGGTGTTGGTAAGAGTGAAACGGCGCTTGAATTGGTTAAAAGGGGGCATCGGTTGATTGCAGATGATCGTGTTGACGTTTATCAGCAAGATGAACAAACCTTGGTTGGTGAATCACCAAAGATCTTACGGCATTTGTTAGAGATTCGTGGAGTTGGTATTATTGATGTCATGAATCTGTTTGGTGCTGGTGCAGTTAGAACGGAAACGGATATTAATCTGATTGTGCATCTTGAAAACTGGAGCGATGATAAAAAGTTTGATCGGCTTGGAAATGGGCAGGAAACACGTAAATTCTTCGATGTTGAAATTCCTAGAATTACTATCCCCGTCCGTACTGGTCGAAATTTAGCGGTTATTATTGAGTCAGCTGCGATGAACTTCAGAGCTAAAAATATGGGATACGATGCAACCAAAGTCTTTGATGAAAACTTAAATGAGCTCATTAAAGATAATTCAAAAAAGAATTAAGCAGGAGATGGCGGTGTGAATTTATTAGTAGGCGCTTTGAACCCAATTGCATTAAAATTGGGACCAATTGAAGTTCACTGGTACGGAATTATAATTGCCAGTGCCGTTGTACTTGCTACTTTTTTAGCTGTACAGGAAGGCAATAAACGGCGAATTGATTCGGATGATATTTATGATATGATTTTGTGGGCCTTACCCTTTGCGTTAATATTTGCACGGGCCTATTATGTGATTTTTGAGTGGTCATATTATTCCAAACATTTAGATCAGATTATTGCCATTTGGGATGGTGGAATTGCGATATACGGATCCTTAATTGGTGCTGGATTGGTCGTTTTCTTCTTCTGTCGAGCAAAATGGATCCCCGTTTGGTTGATGCTAGATGTGGCAGGTCCAGTTGTTTTAATGGCGCAAGGAATTGGTCGTTGGGGTAATTTCATGAACCAAGAAGCGTTTGGAAGAATAACTTCGCTTCAATTTTTACAAAATTTACATATTCCTAATTTTATCGTGCAACAAATGTTTATTGATGGTGCTTATCGGCAACCGACGTTCTTGTATGAGTCAATTTGGGACATTCTCGGATTTATCTTGCTTATAAGCTTCCGGCATCGTAAGGGGCTCTTCAAACAAGGAGAGGTTTTCTTAAGTTATGTCATATGGTACTCATTCGGTCGTTTCTTCATCGAAGGTATGCGAACGGATAGTTTGATGATTGGCAATTTCATTCGGGTGTCACAACTCTTATCAGCTATTTTGTTTTTCGGCGGGATTGTGCTTTGGGCAGTTAGACGAAAAAGAATGCCAGATAACCCTTGGTATTTGGATGGAAACGAATTAAATCCTCAGAAAAGTTGAGTAATATCTGAGAATGTTGGATAATAGAAAAGTAAACTAAGAAATGATTAATTATAAGGAGTTATATTAATGTCTGAGAAAATTGCGGTATTAGGTGCTGGTTCATGGGGTAGTATTTTGGCCAATTTGTTAACAGAGAACGGAAATGACGTTCGAGTTTGGTCAAACGCATCCGACCAAGTTAAAGAATTAAACGAGAAGCACACTAATGAACATTATGTTCCGGGATTTAAATATTCGGATAAGTTAGTTGCTTATGATGATCTTGAAGCAGCTCTTGACGGCGTTGCCGTAGTATTATTTGTAGTTCCAACCAAGGTTATGCGTTTGGTTGCCAATGAAATGGTTGAGGTTTTGGAAAAAAATGGTAACAAACCAATTATTGTGCATGCAAGTAAGGGCCTCGAACAGGGGACACACAAACGTCTTTCTCAAGTTTTGGAAGAAGAAATTCCAGAACGTAATCGCAAAGCAATCGTTGTGCTTTCAGGACCAAGTCATGCTGAAGAGGTAGCTAAAAAGGATATCACTTTGGTTACTGCAGCTAGTTCAAATGAAGATGCTGCCAAAAAAGTTCAAAATTTGTTTATGAATAAATATTTCCGAGTTTACACAAATGATGATGTGATTGGTGTTGAAACTGGCGCAGCACTTAAAAATATAATTGCAATCGGAGCTGGAGCTTTACACGGATTAGGTTATGGTGATGATGCAAAAGCAGCCCTTATGACCCGTGGATTGGCTGAAATTAGTCGTCTTGGTGTCGCAATGGGTGCAAAGCCATTAACATTCATCGGTTTATCCGGTGTGGGTGATTTGATTGTTACAGCTACAAGTGTCCATTCACGGAACTGGCGTGCAGGCAATGAACTTGGTCAAGGAATGCCTTTAAAAGAGGTTATTGATACAATGGAAATGGTTATTGAAGGAATTCCTTCAACCCAAGCTGCATACGAGTTAGCTGCCCAAAACCACATTGATATGCCAATTACGAACGCAATTTATGATGTTTTGTATAACGGAAAAGAAGTTAAAACAGCGATTGATGAATTAATGGATCGTGAAGGAAAACCAGAAATGGAGTAAGACAACTTTTACAGAACATCTAGTTAAAAGGCTTTTAAATAAAAGGAGATTTACTTATGTCAGAAAGAGTTAGAAAAGCTATTATTCCCGCAGCCGGATTAGGAACAAGATTTTTGCCAGCAACAAAGGCTTCACCAAAAGAAATGTTACCGATTGTTGATAAACCAACGATTCAATTCATTGTTGAAGAAGCCAAAAAAGCAGGAATTGAAGATATTCTAATTGTAACCGGAAAGGGCAAGCGCGCTATTGAAGATCATTTTGATTCTGTGCCTGAATTGGAAAATAACTTAAAAGCTAAACATAAAGACAATCTTTTAAAATTGGTTGAAGAAACAACGGATATTAATCTATACTTCATTCGTCAATCACATCCCCGTGGTTTAGGTGATGCTGTGTTGATGGCTAAGGATTTCGTGGGTGATGAACCCTTTGTAGTTATGCTTGGTGATGACTTAATGGAAGACAAAATTCCATTGACCAAACAATTGATGAATTCTTATGATGAAACCCATGCATCAACTTTGGCGGTTATGCAGGTTCCCCATAAGGAAGTTTCAAAGTACGGGGTAATTAAACCTCAGGCCAAGATTAAATCTGACTTATTTAATGTTGAAAGCTTTGTTGAAAAGCCAAGTCCAGAAGAAGCACCTAGTGACTATGCCATCATTGGTCGTTACTTATTAACACCAGAAATATTTGATGTTTTAGCACATCAAAAACCTGGTAAGGGTAATGAGGTTCAGTTGACGGATGCAATTAATGAACTCAATAAAACTCAACGTGTGTTTGCCCATGTCTTTACTGGAAAACGATACGATGTTGGAAATAAGTTTGGGTTCTTAAAAACTAACATTCAATATGGCTTGAAACATCCAGAAGTTCGTGATGAACTTCGAGCATATATTAAGCAATTGGGTGCAGAATTAACTGAAGAAGATAAAGCAACAAAAAAATCTAAATAAAAAAACAAAAAAGTAATTCAAACTGGCAATTATCAGAAAATTCTGATGTTGCCAGTTTGCTTATGCTGTAGATATATAACTAACTTTTTGTAAGCAAATCGCTAGACTTTCAGAAAATAAAATAGTATATTGTGTTAAAACGTGAAAGAGAAGGTGCAAGCATTTGGCAAAAGAGTATGATGTCATTATTATTGGAGCAGGACCAGCGGGGATGACAACCGCGCTTTATGCTTCACGAGCCAATTTATCTGTCTTAATGTTAGACCGTGGCATTTATGGTGGGCAGATGAATAATACGGCAGCAATTGAAAACTATACGGGTTTTAAATCAATTTTGGGACCTGATTTAGCGAAAGATATGTATGATAGTTCAATTCAGTTTGGTGCCGAATATGCTTATGGCAGTGTTCAAAGTATTGAGGACCATGGTGATTTAAAAACAGTCAAAACAGATACCGATGAATTTTCGGGCAAAGCAATTGTGATTGGAACTGGATCTGAATATAAAAAATTAGGAGTTCCCGGTGAAGATACTTATAGTGGCCGCGGCGTTTCATACTGTGCAGTCTGTGATGGTGCGTTCTTTAAAGGTATGCATCTGATTGTTGTTGGTGGTGGTGATTCCGCAATTGAAGAGGGAATTTATCTCACTCAATTGGCTTCAAAAGTAACCGTTATTCATCGTCGAAATGAATTACGTGCTCAAAAGATTACACAAGAACGCGCATTTGCTAATCCTAAAATGGAGTTTGTCTGGGACAGCAATGTAACCGAAGTAGTGGGCGATGATCAAAAAGTAACCGGTGTGAAGGTTAATAATAACAAAACCGGTGAGGATAGTTTTATTGAGGCTTCTGGCGTGTTTATTTATGTCGGCAATCACGCAATGACGGATAATCTACACAACTTACCAATTCTTGATGAAAATGGTTGGATTCCAACTGATGATCACATGCGTACCAAAGTACCAGGAATTTTTGCAGTTGGTGATGTGCGTCAAAAAGACTTACGTCAAATTGCAACAGCAGTTGGCGAGGGTGGCATTGCAGGACAGGAAGTATTCTCTTATATCCAGGATTTAAAGGCTAAAGCAACAGCTAAATAGAAAAATGAATTAGGTTATTAATTTTTAATTTTAAGATGAGTTTCGGGAAATGATTTTTCCTGAGGCTTTTTTTTGGGTCTTACAGAGGTAATCACAACTTACTAAAATTGGGTGGGAACCTTAAGATTAGTCTATACCAAAGCAAACGCTTCAATTTTCAATCGTAAATGTTGTATACTAAAGCTGTAAAACAAAAAATATGCCAAATAGTTGGGGGTAACGACTTGAGTTGGAAAGAGACCTATCAGTCATGGTTGAAGCGTGACGATTTAGAACCAGGATTGAAAGAAGAGTTAAATGATTTAGAAGGACAGGATTCAAAACTAGAAGAAGCTTTTTATGCACCAATGGAGTTTGGAACGGCCGGAATGCGTGGGGTTATGGGACCTGGAATTAATCGCATGAATATTTACACGGTGCGCCAAGCTACTGAGGGGCTCGCAAACTTTATGGATGAGTTGGATACTAAAACGAAAAAACGAGGAGTTGCAATTAGTTTTGATTCCCGTTATCACTCAAAAGAATTTGCTCATGAAGCTGCGCATGTTCTAGGAGCTCATCATATTCCTATTTTTGTGTTTGATGATATGCGTCCAACGCCTGAACTTTCTTATACGGTTCGTCATCTGAAAACTTACGCTGGAATTATGATTACAGCTAGCCATAATCCTAAACAATATAATGGTTACAAGATATATGGACCTGACGGTGGTCAAATGCCACCTAAAGAATCTGATAAAATTACAGAATACATCCGAAAAGTGACCGATATATTTGATGTTCCGGTAGCTAAGGAACATGAATTACGGCAAAACGGGATGGAAACCTTAATTGGTGAAGGTGTCGATCAGGCCTACCTTAATGAAGTCAAACAAATTACGATTAATCCAGATTTAATCAGCGAGTATGGAGCTGACATGAAACTAATTTATACTCCTTTGCACGGAACAGGAAAAGTTTTGGGAAACCGCGCACTGCAAAATGCCGGGTTTAGTGATTTTACAATTGTGCCAGAACAAGCTATTGCTGATCCTGAATTTATTACGACGCCTTTTCCTAACCCAGAGTTTGCGCAAACGTTTGATCTTGCAATTAAACTTGGAAAAAAGCAGAAAGCTGATTTGTTGGTAGCTACGGATCCTGATGCCGATCGGTTGGGTGCCGCAGTTCGTCAACCTGATGGTGAATATCAGTTACTTACAGGGAATCAAATGGCAGCTTTAATGTTGAACTATATTTTAACAGCCCGCCAAGAAAACGGGACCTTACCTGACAATGCGGTTGCCGTAAAATCAATTGTTTCCAGTGAATTGGCAACTAAAATTGCTGAAGCCCACGGCGTTGAAATGGTGAACGTTTTAACCGGATTTAAATTTATTGCCGATCAAATTCAGAGTTATGAGACAACTAAGGCCCATACCTTTGTGTTCGGATTTGAAGAGAGCTATGGCTATTTAATCAAGCCGTTTGTTCGCGATAAGGATGCTATTCAAGGAATTGTCATGTTGGCAGAGATTGCGGCTTATTATCGCAAACAGGGAGAAACGCTGTATGATGGCTTGCAGGATCTGTTTAAAACTTATGGGTATTATGCTGAAAAAACCATTTCTAAAGATTTCCCTGGGGTTGATGGTAAAGCTCAGATGAGTGCCTTAATGACAAAATTCCGAGAAGAAAAGCCAGCTAAATTTGCGGATCAACCAGTTGTTGCGTTAGAAGATTTTGAAAAGCAGTTAACAACTTATTCAGATGGAACAAGTAAAAAGATTGCATTACCAACTTCAAATGTGCTTAAATACCAACTTAAGGATGGCACATGGATTGCGATTCGACCATCTGGAACTGAACCAAAAATTAAATTCTATATTGGGACATCAGCAGACAGTAATAAAGCAGCTCAACAAAAAGTTGCTGATTTTGAAAAGGCAATTGATCATTTCATAGAGGCTTAAAACAGACTAATTGGGGGATTGCACATGGGAATTCATCAGTATATCAAAAGTTTAAGTAGTTTAGAGACATTGGTCCGGGCCCCTGGTATTTTTAAATATCAGAAACACTCTGTAGCTGAGCATTCTTTTAAGGTTGCTCAAATTGCGCAATTTCTTGGAGATGTTGAAGAAAACAGTGGGCAAACAATTAATTGGCAATCACTTTATGAAAAAGCTCTAAATCACGATTATAATGAGCGTTTTATTGGTGATATTAAAACGCCGGTGAAATATGCGACACCTAAATTACGGGCAATGTTGGCTGATGTGGAGGATTCTCTTTCAGAAAGCTTTGTAAATACTGAAATTCCGAGTGAGTTTCGAACTGCCTATCGCCGCCGTCTATCTGAAGGAAAAGATTCAACTTTAGAAGGTAAAATTTTGTCGGTAGCAGATAAAATTGATTTGTTGTACGAATCATTTGGAGAAATTCAAAAGGGAAATCCCGAATTAACTTACGAAGAAATTTACAAAGAAAGTCTAACAACGATTGTAAAATTTAAATCCATGGCTTCTGTCCAATACTTTTTAAATGAGGTTTTACCAGATTTACTTCGAGAAAAGTTTTCGGATCAAGAAAAGTTAGAAGAAATTACTCAACATATTGTTGGCTAAGGGTAACTATAAAAGTGGATATTTGGCCTGAATGTTTTTTTAAAATGTTGAATAGAAATCAGTTATTGTTTGAGTTGATTTTTGATTAAACAGGTTTATAGCGAAAGTATGTTCGGTATGTTAAAATTAAAGACACTGTTGTAAAGGAAGGCAATAGCTTTCCTTTTTTTGTGTGAACGAAATGGAGGCTTTCGCAAATGATTGATCGAGTTGATAATAATAAATTTGATTTGGTGTCAGACTATAAACCCACGGGTGATCAGCCTAAGGCCATTAAAGAATTAGTTTCCGGAGTTGATGCTGGTGAAAAAGCCCAAATTTTATTGGGGGCTACTGGAACAGGAAAAACATTTACAATTTCAAATGTCATTCAACAGGTCAACAAACCCACGTTAATTTTGTCGCATAATAAAACCTTAGCAGGGCAACTTTATGGTGAATTTAAACAATTTTTCCCTAACAATGCAGTTGAGTATTTTGTTAGTTACTATGATTATTATCAACCCGAAGCCTATGTGCCATCCAGTGACACGTATATTGAAAAGGATTCTTCCATTAATGACGAAATTGATAAGCTACGCCATTCTGCCACGAGTTCTTTATTGGAACGAAATGATGTGATTGTAGTTGCTTCAGTTTCGAGTATTTTTGGTTTAGGAAACCCAACTGAGTATAAAAATCATACAGTATCTTTGCGGGTCGGACAACAGATTGAACGTAATGATTTATTACGAAAATTAGTAGATATCCAGTTTGAACGCAATGATATTGACTTTCAACGGGGTCGTTTTCGTGTGCATGGGGATGTTGTAGAAATTTTTCCAGCTTCACATGATGAAAAAGCTTTGAGGATTGAATTCTTTGGTGATGAAATTGATCGGATTCGTGAAGTGGATGCGTTAACTGGCGAGGTTGTTGGTGATCGTGAGCATGTTGCTATCTTTCCTGCAACGCATTTTATGACGAATGAAGATCAAATGGAAGTTGCCATTAAGGGAATTGAAGCCGAATTAACGGATCGATTAAAAGTTTTAGAAGGCGAAGGGAAATTGTTGGAGGCACAACGTTTGAAACAACGGACAACCTACGATGTGGAAATGCTTCGCGAAATGGGTTATACAAGTGGTGTTGAAAATTATTCCCGATTTATGGATGGGCGTAAACCTGGGGAGCCACCATACACTTTGCTAGATTTCTTTCCCAAGGATTTTCTCATGGTTGTGGATGAATCACATGTGACCATGCCCCAAGTTAGTGGTATGTACAAAGGTGATCGTTCGCGAAAACAACAATTGATTGATTATGGATTTCGTTTGCCCAGTGCTTTAGATAATCGTCCGTTAACATTACAAGAATTTGAAAAGCATATTAATCAAATTATTTACATGTCTGCAACGCCAGGGCCTTACGAACAGGCGCAGACCAATAATGTGGTTGAACAAATCATTCGGCCAACGGGGCTGCTAGATCCTAAAATTGAAGTGCGACCAATTATGGGCCAAATGGATGATTTAGTTGGTGAAATTAATAAACGGTCCGAACGCAATGAACGGGTGTTTGTCACAACTTTGACCAAAAAAATGGCCGAAGATTTAACGGATTATTTAAAAGAATTAGGTATTAAAGTTGCTTATTTGCATAGTGATATTAAGACGCTTGAACGAACCAGAATTCTTCGTGATTTACGAACCGGAAAATATGATGTGTTAGTCGGAATTAATCTTCTCCGTGAAGGGATTGATGTTCCGGAAGTTTCCCTGGTGGCAATTTTGGATGCCGATAAGGAAGGATTCTTGCGGAATACCAGATCGCTTATTCAAGTTTCTGGTCGGGCAGCTCGTAATGAGCATGGTCAGGTAATTATGTATGCCGATAAGATGACGGATTCAATGCAGGCTACGATTGATGAAACGAATAGACGCCGTAAAATTCAAGAAGCGTACAATACAAAGCATCATATTACGCCACATACAATTAAAAAATCGATTCGTGATTTAATTGCCCCAACTAAAGAAACTACTGATACGGGTAAAAAAGACGATTTCTTGGAAACTGATTTTGATGACATGTCAACTGCAGACCAGAAAAAGATGATTAACAATTTAACTGAACAAATGCGATCTGCAGCTAAAAAATTAGACTTCGAACAAGCGGCAACATTACGTGATACAATAATGGAATTAAAGACCGAAATGGGCTAGGGGGAACGAATTTGGCAAATGATAAAATTGTCATCCATGGCGCGCGTGCACACAATTTAAAGAATATTAATGTAACGATTCCAAAGAATAAAATGGTTGTGATCACTGGTTTATCTGGTTCTGGTAAAAGTTCATTAGCCTTTGACACCCTATATGCTGAAGGACAGCGTCGGTACGTTGAAAGTTTGTCGGCGTATGCACGACAGTTTTTGGGTCAAATGGATAAACCTGATGTTGATTCAATTGACGGCTTAAGTCCGGCAATTTCAATTGATCAAAAAACAACTTCAAAAAATCCCCGTTCTACGGTTGGAACCGTGACAGAAATAAATGATTACTTGCGACTTTTGTGGGCGCGAGTAGGACATCCAATTTGTCCAAACGATGGGACGCCAATTACGAGCCAATCTGTTGAGCAGATGGTTAATCAGGTATTGGCATTGCCAGAGCGGACCAAATTGCAAATTATGTCGCCAATTGTGCGTCAAAAAAAAGGGCAACACAAAAAGATTTTTGAAAAAATAAAGCGTGAAGGCTTTGTTCGTGTACGAGTTGATGGTGAGATTCATGATATTGAAGAAGAGCTTGATTTAAATAAGAACAAAATGCATACCATTGAAATTGTGATCGACAGAATTGTGGTTAAAGAAGGAATTCGATCACGTTTATTTGATTCATTTGAAGCTGCACTACGATTAAGTGGTGGGTATGCAATGGCTGACATTATTGATGGAGAGCCCATTTTATTTTCTGAACATTATGCATGCCCAGTTTGTGGGTTCACAGTTGGTGAATTAGAGCCACGATTGTTTTCGTTTAATGCGCCATTTGGAGCTTGTCCGGATTGTGACGGGTTAGGAGTTAAGCTTGAGGTTGATTTGGATTTAGTCGTGCCGGATCCAAGCAAGACTTTACGAGAAGGAGCATTGGCGCCATGGAATCCAATTAGTTCTCAGTACTATCCGAGCTTGTTGGAACAGGCCTGTGATGCATTCAAAATTGATATGGATACGCCATTTGAAAAATTGAGTAAGGATCAGCAAGACTTTGTCCTTTATGGATCAAAAGGTAAAAAATTCCATTTTCATTATGAAAGTGATTTTGGTGGTGTTCGGGATGTCGACGCGGCTTTTGAAGGTGTAATTAATAATGTGGATCGCCGCTATCGCGAGACTAACAGTGATTTTACCCGGGATGTCATGCGTGGTTATATGCGTGAACTGACTTGCCAAACCTGCCATGGGTATCGGTTAAATCGCAAAGCCTTAAGTGTTAAAGTTATGGGTAAACATATCGGAGAAGTATCGGAATTGCCTATTAATGATGCAATGGATTTCTTTAATCATGTTGAATTATCTGAGCAAGAAACAACCATCGCAAAACCAATTTTGAAGGAAATCCGAGATCGTTTGACCTTTCTTAAAAACGTGGGTCTAGAGTACTTAACTTTAAGTCGTTCCTCACGAACCCTATCGGGGGGAGAAGCTCAACGAATTCGATTAGCTACGCAGATTGGTTCTAATTTATCTGGCGTTTTGTATATTCTTGATGAGCCTTCAATTGGGCTTCATCAGCGAGACAATGATCGATTAATTGGATCTTTAAAAAAGATGCGTGATCTTGGGAACACCTTAATTATTGTTGAGCATGATGAAGATACGATGCGAGCCGCCGACTATTTGATTGATGTTGGGCCAGGGGCTGGTGCCAACGGTGGTGAGATTATGGCTGCCGGGACGCCAGCAGAAGTTGAAAAAGTGCCCACGTCATTAACTGGGCAATATTTAGCTGGTAAAAAGTTTGTACCGGTTCCCTTAAAACGTCGTAAAGGTAATGGTAAAAAAATTACGATTAAAGGTGCAGCTGAGAATAATTTAAAGAATATTAACGTTGATTTTCCACTTGGCAAATTTATTGCCGTGACTGGCGTGTCTGGTTCGGGTAAGTCGACACTTATTAATACGATTTTAAAACGGGCGTTGGCTCAGAAACTTAACCATAATTCCGAGAAACCTGGGAAATATCGATCAATCTCTGGCGTAAAGAATATTGAAAAAATTATTAATATTGATCAAAGTCCAATTGGGAGAACGCCACGAAGTAATCCCGCAACTTATACCAGTGTCTTTGATGACATTCGTGGCTTATTTGCACAAACAAATGAAGCCAAATTGCGTGGATATAAAAAAGGGCGATTTAGTTTCAATGTTAAGGGTGGTCGTTGTGAAGCATGCAAGGGCGATGGAATTCTTAAAATTGAAATGAACTTTTTACCGGACGTTTATGTGCCTTGTGAAGTTTGCAAAGGAAAAAGATATAACTCAGAAACACTTGAAGTGAAATACAAAGGTAAAAGCATTGCGGATGTCTTAGAAATGACCGTGGAAGAAGCTTTAGATTTCTTTGAAGCAATTCCTAAAATTCGACGAAAACTCCAAACAATTGTCGACGTTGGTCTTGGGTACGTACAAATGGGACAATCGGCAACCACGTTATCTGGTGGTGAAGCTCAGCGCATGAAGTTGGCTGCTGAATTGCATAAACAGTCTGCTGGCAAGAGCTTTTATATTCTGGATGAACCTACGACTGGGTTACACACGGATGATATCAAGCGATTGTTGCAAGTTTTGCAGCGACTTGTTGATAAAGGCAATACTGTTTTAGTTATTGAACACAACTTAGATGTGATTAAAACGGCCGATTATTTAATTGATCTTGGTCCAGAAGGCGGTGCTGGGGGTGGCTCAATTGTTGCAACTGGAACACCAGAACATGTGGCTGAGGTTAAAGAAAGTTATACAGGTCAATACCTAAAACCGGTATTAGAACGTGATAAGAAAAGAACTACAGAGGTTTCAGCAACTGAGAAAAAAATATAGTTTATTATTGAAAAAGTCGAAACACCGAGATTAGGTGCTTCGACTTTTTTGGTTCTTCGTCAACTGTTGTTGGTGA
>NZ_JQBD01000038.1 GCF_001437255.1 Pediococcus damnosus
AAGTACAACCTACTAAAACTTGACACATACGTGTAGCAGTCAGTGTTTGTTTTTTCCCCAAATTAGTCTTTAGTTTATTGGTAAGTAGTGGTGTGCCGGCCTGCCGGCAAAGGCCTCCCAATTCAGTTAAAAAGCTCTGATCAAATGCTATTGCAGTGATTCCTCTTGCTTTGAGCTTTATACCATCTTTTTGAATATCTGTCCAAGTGGCAGGGACACTGAGACCATATTTTTTTAATAAGTCTTTGTTGTAAAACAAAATACGTACTGATTTTGAAAACGGCATTGCATAATATTTACCTTGGTAGGTACTTGATTGTAAAAATACTGGATAAATATCACTGAGGTCGGATTTACTGATGTAGGAATTAAACGGGGTGATAAACCCACCACGGACGTATTCCGGAACATTAGTATATGCAGTTTGTGCAATCGTAGGCAGTGTCTTGGACTTAGCCGCGGCGGTAATTTTTTGTTGGACACTGGCAAAGTCACCTTGTGAGCTTCCCACAACTTGATATTTTGATTGAGATTCATTGAAATTACGAATGATTTTATTTAAGGCAGTTTTGCGGTCACCAGTCATGCCATGCCAAAAAGTGATTTTGACCCGATTTGTTGAGGTGTTGGCCTGTTTACTGGCACAGGCACTGAATGTAGTGATGATTGCTAGTGCAAAAAAGCTGAGTAAAAGTAGATGACGTAATCGTTTCATGATAATTATCCTTTCAAATCGGCTTTAGTAATGCCGGCAATAATGTATTTTTGAAGCAGTAAGTACAAAACTAGTAACGGTAAAATAACAAATAAAGTGGCGGCCATTAATAACGGGTAGTTGGTGCCTACTTCACTGGTAAAAGCAGTTAGACCTACTGGTAATGTTCGTAATCGATCTGAATTGGTGACAATCAGTGGCCACATGAAAGAATTCCAAGAACCAATAATTTGTAAAACTGCGACGGCTGTGATGGTGGTGCGATTGGCGGGTACCAAAATGTGCCAAAGATACTGCCAGTCATTGGCACCATCAATGCGCGCGGCATAGTAGGTCGATCGGGGTTGCGCTTGGAAAGCTTGACGCAAAACAAACATCGTAAAAATACTGGCAAGCCAAGGAACAATTAAGGCAGCGTAGGTATCGATCCAATGTAAATGGGCTAACGTAACAAAGTTTGGGATTAAAAGTAGTTCACCCGGAACCATCATTAAAGCAATCAGAACTGCAAAAAGCGTTCGCCGTCCATAAAATTGCAGGTGGGTAAAAGCAAATGCAGCCAAAATACTGGTGAATAATTGGCCTAGGGTAGTTACACTGGTTACAAGCAATGAATTGAGATAGTAACGGGCAAACGGAGCAGCATGCCAAGCCTGGACATAGTTAGTCCATTGCAAAGTTTTCGGTAACCACATTTTTGGGATGACAATGGCTTCGGCTGGCGTTTTTAAGCTCGTCACAAGCATCCAGATAAAAGGGAGGAGCATAACAGCAGCTCCGAGGCTGAGTAACGTATAGCTAATGATATTTTTGCAAGCTTTCTTCATAACTGGTTACCACCTAATAGTTTAGCGTGACGGCGAAAATACCAGCATGCCAGAATAGTTACAATGGCAATGAACCCAAACAGGACAATGCCACTAGCAGCTGCGACTGTGTACTGGTTTTCAACATAAAATTTTTGATATAGATAATACATCATAGTCAGATCCGCATTTGCCGGTCCGGCAGTACCATGAAATAACGCAAAAACCTGATCAAAAACTTTGAAACTAGTGATAATTGCGTTAACGGTGACTAAAACGATAGTTGATGTTAACAATGGCCATGTGATATTTGTAAGCTGCTGTTTGGAACTAGCGCCATCAACACTGGCGGCTCTGTAATACCGACGATCAATGTTATTGAGACCAGCCAAAAACAAAATGATATTAAACCCTAATTCTCGCCAAATGCAGACGATGATTAATGCAATTAGGGAGTAACGAGGATTGTTTAACCAATCAATCGGGTGAACGCCAAAGCAACTTAATAGTTGATTTAGTAAGCCATGATTGTAGTGAAAAATCCAGTTCCAAACTAAAGCAATGGCCACAGTTGAGGTTACGAAAGGTAAAAAATAAATTGTACGAAAAAAGCTTGCTAACCGGTTGATACGATTAAGTAGCAGGGCGATTCCCAAAGATAGCAGAACAGTTACAGGGACCACAATGACGACAAAAATAAGGGTATTGCGGACTGCTAAATGAAAATCAGGATCGTGCCAAAGATAAACGAAATTTGCGCCACCTAATGCACTGACTTTGTTTGTGAAGTAATTATATTTGGTGTAAAAACTCATCAAAAAAGAACTGATTAGTGGCCAGATCGTGAATACCAAGGTAATGATTAATAAAGGTGCAAGGTACAGTAACGCTTTAAAGGTAGACTTTAGCGTTGGCTTGGCGTTAATCATGTTCATCACCTGCCCAAATACATTCACCATCGCGGTTAAATAGGTAGCAACCCTTCGCAAGCACATAGACTGAAATGGCCTGTGAACTGGCGGTAGTCTCAGAAATTGCTGTGCTGATTAATTGACTGGTTTGAAAACAGATATGGGTTCGTATTTCACGTCCAAATTGATTCTGTTTTTCAATTATTGCTGGAATTTTGGCAATGACGGGTTGCTCTATGGAATTTAGTGAAACAGCTTCACTGCGAATCCCAATGGTTGTAGCTTTGACCAAAATATCGTCTGGAATCGTGGGTGTTATGTATGGTTTGAACTCTGCAATGGGAATTAGATTAATTTTTGGTGTCCCCACGAATTGAGCGACAAAGAGATTATGTGGGTGATGATACAACTCAGTTCCAGTACCAATTTGTTGAATTTGACCATTAGCAAGCACGATGATTTTATCAGCAATTTGTAAGGCGTCACTTTGATCATGGGTCACAAAAACCGTGGTCACACCGGTAGTTTGTTGGATTCGGCGAATTTCATCACGTAATTCGATTCGCAAAGTAGCATCAAGGTTTGACAGTGGTTCATCCAACAATAAAATTGCCGGATCTTTAGCCAAGGCCCGGGCAATGGCAACGCGTTGCTGTTGGCCACCAGAAAGTTCACGAGGTAATTTAGCTAATTGTGTTTCAACATGAACTAACTTAGCAAGCTTTTGGGCTTGTTTGCGACGCGCTGATTTTTTAACGTGCGCCATTTTAAAGGGAAAGGCGATATTATCCAGCACACTTAAATGCGGATATAGTGCATAATCTTGAAACACCATCCCGATATTGCGAGCACGGACGTCTTGTTTGGTGACGTCTGACTCATTAAACAAAATTTTTCCAGTCGTGGGCGTTAGAAGCCCAGCTATTAAATTAAGCATCGTCGTTTTTCCGCTCCCACTTGGGCCAAGCAGCGCAACTAATTCACCGTCATTAAATGTGCAGTTGAGACGTTCAAAAATATTATGATGTTTTTCATAAGTTAGTTTGATGTCTTGAAGTTTGACCTGCATGCTGGAATCCTTCTTCCCGATTTGGCGCTCTTTGTACCCGCTTATACGCTCTGTATAGAGTATAGCAATAAAAAAGGGCTTGAGGCTATCATATTATAATAAAAAACCTATTTTTTTGAACAATAATTTATAGCATGATTCGAAAAGTGCCAATCTATTGAATAAGATTGGCACTTTTTGTGCACAGGATAATCAAAAGTATTCAAAAATTATATTTTAAAAAGTGATAAGCTATATAGCATAGGGGAGATATTATTATATTATGAAAAAATTCGTGTTTTATCTTAGCACTTTTTTAGTGTTATTTGGTTTGATCTATACATATCAAGGAATTTCGGTTCAAGCTTCAACGGCAGATTCCGTAAGCTCTTCAAGTTCATCGGCTTCAAACGAGCCTTCTCAATCAGAATCCATCAAGGCATCTTCATCAGCAGAAGGATCATCAGCGGTGGTGCCAAAGCTAAATTTGACGGGAAGTTCAACGGTTATCATTGGAGCTAACGATCAGTTAAAAGGAAATGTCACAAACGTAAAGAATGCTAAACCAGTTTGGTCTTCAAGTCGATCTGACATCGCTACGGTCACCCAAAAAGGACTTGTAAAAGGTAAAAGAGCTGGTAAAACAACAATTACACTTACTTATCAAGGGCAAACAAAACAAATTGTGGTGACTGTTCCAAGGCCTAATTTGAGTCTTACAGGGAGTTCTGCTGTCAATGTTGGGGCTAGTAAACAGTTAAAAGGCAAAATTACTAACGTAAAAACGCTCATTTTTCGTGGAAATCTAACCATGCCAGTATTGTGAGTGTTTCCAAAAACGGATTGATAAATGGAAAGAGGGCCGGTAAAGCGACAATTACAGTTGCTTGCCAAGGAATTACTAAAAAAATTACGGTTAACGTTTCCCAGCAAGGCAGTTCTACGCTGAATAGCCAATTTAAGAAGGCTCGTGCAGGTAAAACGGTAACCTTGGTTGGAAACTTTAAAATGAGTTCCAACGTTAAATTACCACTGGCTTCAAATGTGCATGTTAACGCAACTAAGGCAACTTTCACTGGGAAATCTGGTTTCTTTTATAGCGTGTTAGGTCGGGGACTAAACTGGCGTGGCGGGATATTTTATGGTGGCGGCCATGAATTTCGTTTGCTACGAATTAGCAAAGCCACGTTTAACGGACTAACTTTCCATCAAGCCTGTGGAATTGGTGGTCACATCTTTGATTTGATGGGTTGCTCACATGTTTCAATTACAAAAAGCCACTTCTATGGCTATGGACACACTTTGAGTACCAAAGTTATGCGTAAAAATGGGAACCATGGTGAATACGGTGAATCGATTCAAACCGACTATGCTAATTTTAATAGTGGTGGTCCTGGTTTTAATAAGTATGGGAAGGGTCATTTTAACGGCGCCCCATCGACGTATATTACAGTTACGCACAATACCTGGGCACCGGAATATAGCGGAAAAAAGTTGGTTTCATTAGCCCAAGTTGCAATTGGTCAACATGATACGATTAGCAGTAATCGACGGATGATTGCCCACATTACATTTTCTGACAACACGGTTAAAAATGCGGTTCGTTTAAGTGGCATGGGTGCAGATGTTACGTATTTTGGAGCTCCGGTTCATTTTGAGTCTTCGAAATCATTGACAGTTACGCATAATACTTTCAGTACGACGTTAAAACGAGCACGTCCAGAAAATGGAATTATCATTTCCAATCAGTATGGTCACATGCCGCATACGACTTCGGTTTCAATTCAAAATAATTCATTTACCGGCTATCATGCCAGTCGATCAGCGATTCAATTATACGCACGAAGGGGCCATTCGATTACTGGCGTTAAAGTAAAACGGAATGCCACCCATGGGATGCGCTTGATCAGACGGTTTGGCAACACAAAAGTTAGTTATTAAAAGGTTGAAAGTACAAAAATGGTTTCAGTCACTGCTATTAACTATTAAGTAGTTTAGTCCACCAAAATCAAGTTAATTGCCGCTCTCCGGCTCACTTGGCCTGGAGCGGGGTGCGAGTTCTTGCGGCTATCTTTGCCACTAGAATCGACAGCGTATGAAGCATTGCGGGTTTTCGGTACGAAAACCGACCTTTATGCGTAATAGCGGGCACGATTTGAAGCCAAGAAAGTCACTTATCTTCAAACTCGACCTTTATCTAAGCGAAAATCGCTAAGATAAATTTCACCCCTGAGGCCAAAACGCCTCCGACCTGGTGAAGTCGTTGTCTTTAGATAGCCCGTATGAACGTTATCATAACAAGCTTTTCGCTAAATATAATTAGTTTTAAAAATTTAAACAGTCTGGAAGCAAATGGGCTCAGTAGTGTCGTTTGTCTTAGCAATTTATTGCTTAGATAAAGGCCGAGCTTAGAGACGTGTATTTCGGCTCTAAGTCGTGCCCACTACGTTCCAGCCCAAATTGCTGGAAGACGAAATCTAAACTAATTTTCTTATTGTGAGCCCTTTTTACCAGGCATTTAGGTAAAACTTTGTACTTTCAACCTTTAGTTATTAGAAAGCACATAAAAGGCCTCCACTTCGCTTTGAAATGGAGGCCTTTTACGTATTTATTTAAGCTAAAACTTGTTTCAAGACTTTGGCAAAACCTTCTGGTAATTGGGCGTAACCCAAGTGACCACCAGGAATTTGTGTGACTGGTACATTTACCTTAGTTGAAATATCTTTGGTGACTTCAACTGGGAATGAGTTGTGTGAATCCGTACCAACAAGCAAAACGAGCTTGTCACGGTTCTTTTCGAAGATTGAAAAATCAATCTTGCGACTTGTATACTGACGGATTTCATTCACAAACCAAAAGGCTTGGCCACGTGTTTTTGCATTGGTTGCATTTACAGCAGCATCGTTGATATTAGAAACATTTGTTGCTGGTTTTGACATCATTTTAGCATCAATTGCGCCGATTCGCATAAATTCACCAAATTTTTGCATGGCTGGCATCATACCTTCAGTTTGGGCAACATCAACAACGGTTTGATTATTATCTTGTTGTTGTTTTGCATCTGATCGGAAAACGTTGATAGGTGATTCATGAATCAAAACTTTCTTGAAGATTTCAGGATAATCTTGTAGAGTTTCCATCACAACAATTGAACCGGAACTACTGCCAAGAATAGAGACGGGTTCATCACTGACGGCTTTTGCTAAAGCAGCCAAATCACTAGCATCAGTCTTGATGCGGTAAGTATCATGCGGATCGCTAATCCCATCAGGCAAAGGCTTTGTTAATTCGCTTTCACCATAGTTACGGCGGTCGTACATAACAACTTTGTAACTATCTTTCAAATAATCAGCAGCGTGGCTGAAGATGTTACCTGTCCCATTTGCACCAGGAACAAAGATTAAAACGGGGCCTTCTCCAACTGTTTCATAATGTAACGTTGCACCATCTAATTTTAATTCACTCATATTAAACACTCCTCGAATTATATTTATTTATTTAAGTTCATCCAGTAATTGTTTACCGTTCTTATAGAAAATCATTTGCTTAGTTGCTTCGGATAAGACGCCAGTATTTTCTAACTCTTTAGTTAGTTGGATAACTTGTGGTGCTGGTGTATATGGAGCGTCGGTTGCGTACAACAAATGCGTAGGATCCGAAACTTGTTGAAGCACTGGTAGTTGATGGGGAAGAACCATTCCGGCAACATCAAAGTACTGTGTTGCTAAAACACTGCCCATATCTACTTGGTCGTCTTTCAAATCAGGATTGAGTTTCTGTGCAAGTGAAAGTCGATCTGAAATAACTGGGAGTAAGGCACCAGCATGTGGAATAATGAATTTAATATTGGTATAACGAGTGAAGACACTGTGTAACACCATATTGGTGACCGCTCGGGTAGTATCAAAGAAGAATTCCATGATCGGCGCTGGCAACTCACTATTAACATCTTTTGCAATTGGTTTTGGTTCATTTGGATGCAACATAACTAGTGTTTTTTGTTCGTTTAATTTTTCCATGATGGGATCTAAACTTGGATCACCAAGATAGGTACCATTAGCGTTAGTTGGCAATGTAAAAGCAGAAGCGTGATTTGCTCGGGCACGATCAATTTCGGCAATGCTTTCATCAACATATGGAAGTGGCAATGAAGCTGCAAAACCAATTTTATCTGGATAAGTTTGCTGTTGCTTAGCACCATACTCGTTAGCTTCAGTGGCTAAATCGCTAGTTTTACCAGCATCGTTTGTATTTGAAATATGTGGTGAAGATAGTGAAATAATGGAATACTCAACATTATTGTCGGCCATTGTTTTTAAAGTTGAATCAATTGTGTAGTCAGGTGTTTTAACACCGTCGCCATGATCATCGAAATAAGTTTTTAGAAATGATTTGAAACCTGGTGAGAGATAATGTGCATGAAAATCAATTTTTTTATACATATAAAAGCTTCCTTTCGTTGTTAAAGGTTGATTTAATTAATTCACACTGTGTATAATAAACTCACGGTGTGAATATGTCAACAAAAAAAGATCGGAGAAATTAAAAATGGCACGAAAAACTAATTTATCAACAGCAATTGTTATTCGAAAGGCTTATGAAATAGTGCAAGCAGGCGATTTTAACGATTTATCTTATCGAGGGCTTGCGCGTGAATTGAATGTTCAACCGCAAACTTTGTATCGATATGTGGCTAATATAGAAGAACTTCAAATAAAAGTAGTACTAGTTTTTCTAAATCAATTGATCGATTATGCGCAGGATGCGGTGATTGGATTGAGTGGCGAAGAAGCAATTTTAGCCTTTGCGAGGGCAATATTTGAATTTTCGGAACAAAATCATTCACTAAACAGCATGTTAACGCTGGTAAGTAAAATTAAGGATCACGATGAAATTGTGGCAAAAATAATGGAATTAAGAGATATTCCGACTAAAATATTGCAGCGAAGTTCTAGTGATCCAAGCAAATTAAACCAACACGTTCAAATTTTAATGAGTCTTATTTTTGGTTTTATTGAATTTACAGATTTGGGGTTATATAGAGATAAAGAAAAGATGACGGAGACTTTAATAGCAGGAATGAAAGAAGCTATTGTGAATTGGTAAAAAGTGAGTGGATTGAAACGGGAGCTATAAAGATATAAGGACGACGATAGCGGGATGGCATCCCGCGGTAAGGCGTGCTTATATCTTTATAGCTGTTTCAAGAAACTGTCCTAAAAAAGTGAGTGGATTGAAACGGGAGCTATAGAGATATAAGGGCGACGATAGCGGGATGGTATCCCGCGGTAAGACGTGCTTATATCTCTATAGGTGTTTCAAGAAGCTGTCCTAAAAAACGTGGAAAACAAGGCCGAATAATCCGCCTTATTTCCCACGTTTTTTAAATAGCAAAGATTCTCTATTTGCGTTTATAATCTAATTTTACTTTTTCTCAATTTCTGTTTTAACAAACCCAGCTTTTTCTATCAAACGAGTGCTCTCTTTTAAATGATGGATTAGGGCTTCTTGATCGTTGGCATCTAGGGAGCCGACGAGACGTTGAATTCGCGACTGAATGAGCTCCATATGCTTTTTTATAATTCTTTTGCCTTTTTGGGTTTGTTGAACATTGATGACACGCCGGTTTTTCTCATTATGGTGACGATGAACAAGGCCACGTTCTTCAAGCGTATTGACGATCCGTGTGAGCTGAGGTCTGGTGATACCAACACTTTGGGCAAGCTGCGTCATAGTGATTCCTGAATGTTGATAGACGTTTCTTAACGTGGTTGCTTGTAGATTTGTGAGCCCAAACTCGTCTAAAGATCGACTTTGTGAAATGACTTGGGCAAAAGTTTGAAAAAATTTTGCGAAAATATCACTACTGGTGGATTCTGTTTCCATTTGTTAACTCTCCCATTTTTTAAATAAAAATTTAAGCATTGTTAATAGTTGACAATTATGAAGTATGTGCTTATAGTTAACAATTGTCAAACGTAAATAATCAAAAAATAATTATAAAAGAGGATATGCCGTTGTTAAAATTAAGTCACATCAACAAATATTACCACGTTGGCGACACTGTCACAAAGGCACAAGATGATGTTTCAGTCGAATTCCGCAAACAAGAATTTGTCGCAATTCTCGGTCCTAGTGGATCAGGGAAAACAACCATGCTGAACATTATTGGCGGGTTGGATCGCTATGATTCTGGTGATCTTCTTATTAAAGGAAAATCTACCAAAAATTTTAAAGATTCTGAATGGGATGCTTATCGAAATAATTCTGTCGGTTTTATTTTTCAGTCCTACAATCTAATTTCACATCTTTCGATTATGGAAAATGTGGAGATGGGAATGACATTAAGTGGTGTTCCCGCTGCGCAAAAGAAAAAGCAAGCGACTGACGCCTTAATTCGAGTTGGTTTAAAAGATCAAATGTATAAACAACCAAATCAACTTTCCGGTGGTCAAATGCAGCGGGTAGCGATTGCACGGGCAATTGCCAATGATCCAGAGATTCTCCTTGCAGACGAACCAACGGGGGCTTTGGATTCCGAAACAAGTGACGAAATTATGCAGTTGATCCGTGATTTAAGTAAGGATCGCCTTGTCATCATGGTCACTCATAATCCAGATCTTGCGAACAAGTATGCAGATCGGATTATCAATTTTGCGGATGGCCAAATACAAAACGATTCCAATCCGTTTGAAGAAGAACAGAAACAGTCTGATTTTTCATTAAACAACACCAAAATGAGTTATTGGACGGCTCTTAAACTTTCCTATACAAATATTCGAACCAAAAAAGGACGAACGTTCCTGACCGTGTTTGCCTCAAGTATCGGGATTATTAGTATTGCGGTTGTTTTGGCTCTTTCAAATGGGTTCCAAAAGCAAGTGGATCAAACGCAAAGTAATGCCTTATCGACAATGCCAGTGACGGTCTCGCCCACTAGTAACGATCCGAGTGCGATGAGTTCAAGTAGTAGTGGCAGTTCTGATAATTCTAATAATAAGGCTGCTAAGAATAATCAAGTGTTGGCAGAAAAAAGTGCTGAAGATAAAGCACAACATACAAATAAAATTACAACTGACTATCTTGACTATTTGAATAAAATGCCTAAAAAAGATGCTAAAAACATTGCGGTGAGTTACGGGACCGGAATGAATTTATTACGCGAAGTTAATGGCAAATACAAGCCAGTGACGTTTTCAACGAATGATCCTGACAGTTCCTCAACTAGTGCAAGAGCCGCGATGAGTGCTTCAACAGGGATGAATGGTAGTGTTTATCCAGTGGAACGGAATGGCAAACAAAGTTTCTTGAGAACTTACTATAAAGTGCTTTCGGGAAGTTATCCAACGAAATCAACTGACATTGTGTTGGTTGTGGATAAAGATAACACCGTGAACATTAATGCATTAAAGAATCTTGGTTTTAATGTAAAAGAAGGCCAGAAGTACAATTATAAAGATTTAGTGGGTACAAAAATTAAGGTAGTTGCAAATGATGATTACTATACAAAACTACCTACTGGTAATTATGTTTCTGGAACCGATTATTCAAAAATGGCTGCTAAAGCGAATACGAAGACTTTAACGGTTAAAGGAATCCTGCGGGTAAAGAAATCTGGTAATTCAGACGGGATTCTCACAAACGGGATTGCCTACAGTGCTAATTTAACCAAAGATGTCTTAAACGCTAATAAGGATTCGAAGGTTGTGGCTGCTCAAAAGAAGAGCGACAACAATGTGATGACTGGCCAAAAAATGGATAAAGCTGCTCGCTCGGCAATTTTGACAACGCTTGGTGGTGATTCAACCCCAACCAATATTCAAATTTATCCAACTAAGTTTAAACAAAAAGATAAAGTTCTTTCCTATTTAGATAAATACAATCAGGGTAAGAGCAAGTCAAACAAGGTCGTTTATACGGATTTGGCAAGCACCATTTCTAGCATGACTGGGGGCATCATGGACGCGATTACGTACGTCTTAGTCGCCTTCGCCGGAATTTCATTGATCACTTCCATGATTATGATTTCGATTATCACATACACAAGTGTCTTGGAACGGACAAAAGAAATTGGTGTATTAAAAGCCTTAGGTGCCCGTAAAAAAGATATTACGCGTGTCTTTGATGCCGAAACGTTTATCTTAGGATTCGGTGCCGGTGTATTTGGAATTGTCGTTGCTTGGGCGTTAACTTTCCCAATCAATGCAATTTTGGAAAATGTGACCGGACTAGCCGGAGTTGCGGTATTGAACCCAACCCAGGCCGTTATCTTAGTGATTGTTTCGACTGTATTGACCATGTTGGGTGGCCACATTCCAGCCCGGATGGCAGCAAAGAAAGATGCAGCCGTTGCGTTACGAGCAGAATAAGTTAAAAAATTTGAGAGGAAGATTCATGATGACATTTGAAAATCAAAGACCCACAACAAATACAGTTGAAGAGATGCTAGACAAACAGCAGATTACTGAATTAGTGCAATATGAGCGATACGCTCGGGACTATGGTTTATGGGATGGCATGGCCACATGCTATACCGATGATGCGACGATTGAAATTTCTTGGTATAAAGGTGACATTAAGGGCTTTTTGAAGGCTTCGAAACCATCCCCTGATGCGCAAACTGATTCCTTACCAGCCCATAAATTACACGAAACCCTTGTGTGGTTGAATGGTGATAAGGCTGTGGCGGTCATTGTAACAACTATGACAGGTCGGACACCCGTTCAAGGCAAAACAATGGATAATTTGATCTACGTTCGATTAGTTTATTCAGTAAAGAAAGTTAATGGCGAGTGGAAAGTTTACAGTATGACTCCTGTTTATGAGCGTGATACCTTATTACCAGTTACTCCAGATGATGTGAAACCTGTTGAAGGTGCGCGTGATAGCTACAAGAACCTCGCAATTGTTTTGAAAGGCATGGGTGTTAAAGCTAGCGATGATTTGCCTGGGTTGGACGAACCCAAGTCAGTTAATAAATTTTTGACGCAAGTTAACGACTGGTTTAATAAATAATAAGTAACTTTTAAACGTCAATATAAAGAAATTGGAGGATTATGATGAGAAAAATTATTACCGTCGAAGAGCATTACGAAATTCCTGCTCCAGCAACAAAAGGCAATTTTAAAACGCAGGTTAATGCCAAAGGTGAAAATCCGAGTGCAGTTACGCAACTGTTGACTGATTTTGATCAAAAACTGAAGTATATGGATAAATACGGCATTACGATGCAAGTGATTTCCAATGCTGGTCATTCTCCTCAATTACTTGATGACGTTAAGGAATCAATTGCTGGTTGTCGTAAATCCAATGACTTCTTGGCAGAACAGGTCAAAAAACATCCGGATCGTTTTGCCGGACTGGCTGTCCTTCCAGTTGGTGATCCTGATGCGGCCGCAGAAGAACTCAAGCGTTCAATTAATGAGTTAGGATTAAGTGGAGCGTTGATTGCTGGTGTGCCAAATGGTCATTTTCTGGATGAGCCACAATATTTACCGATTTTTGCCGAAGCTGAAGAGTTGAATGTGCCGCTGTATCTACATCCCGGAATGATTAGTAAAGCTGAACGTGACCTCTTGTATAAGAGTCCCTCTTATTCAGATAAACTTGGCGATATGATTGGACTAGCAGGGTGGGGTTGGCATATTGAATCCGGAACTCAAATGATTCGGTTAATTGCCTCTGGATTGTTTGATAAGTATCCTAACTTACATTTAGTCTCCGGCCATTGGGGTGAAAATGTCCCTAATTTTTTGGAACGATTAGACGAATTTACTGGAATGGTTCATCCACCTTTGGATCGTAAATTTTCTGATTATTATCGTGACAACGTTTATGTAACGGCATCGGGGATGTTTACTGAACCTCAGATGACTTTAGCTCTATCAGAAATGGGCCCAGATCATGTTTTATGGGCCGAAGATTTTCCTTTCCTTCAGCGTAAAGAACAAGTTGCAGATTTTTTGGAAAATGCCAAAATTGATGAGGAAACGAAAGACAAAATTTCTCATCAAAATAGTGAAAAATTGTTTAACTTAAAATAATAACCATAATCTAATTTAGAAAGACTGACGCATGTAGGTTCGGTCTTTTTAGATTCAACTAAAAGGATGGCAAAACAAATGGCAGAAAAAGAAATCATTACCTTAATCACTGGTGCTAATAAAGGAATTGGATTTGCTACAGCGGAAGGCTTAGGTAAATTAGGGCAGCACATTTTAGTTGGCGCACGCGATGCTAAACGTGGCCAAAATGCGGTTGAAAAATTGCAGGCAGAGGGGTATAAAGCGACATTTATTCAATTAGATGTGACGAATAAAGCTCAAATTCAGAATGCTGCTGATGAAATCAAACAAAAGTTTGGTTACTTAAGCGTTTTGGTTAATAACGCTGGAATCACACTTGGTCATCATACAAAAGCTTCAGAAATGAGCACTGATGAAATTCGTAAGATTTTTGATGTCAATTTCTTTGGTTTACTTGATGTAACGCAAGCGATGGTTCCTTTACTGAAAAAAGGACGACCGGCAAAAATTGTAAATGTGTCTAGTGACATGGGTTCTTTAGGGTTAGCAACGGATCCCCAATCACGTTTTTACCGTATTTCATCAGTTGGGTACCAAGCATCTAAGGCTGCGGCAAATTTTGCAACGATCGATTTCAGTAAAGAATTATCGGCTAGTGATATTATAGTTAACGCGGTAAATCCTGGTGCAACAAACACTGAGTTTGGTGGGCGACCAAAAGGATTAAAAATTCCAGGTATGAATAGTGTAGAGGCCGGAGCTGCTCAGATTGTCAAAATGGCTAGCCTACCATTTGATGAGAAAGTAACTGGTACGTTTACGGAAAATGTGGGAACATTACCTTGGTAAAAGACATAGGAGGATAAAAAACATGGCAGCACTTGAGATTAATGGGCACACGTATTCAGAATTACCAATTCCAGATGATTATCATCAAGTTTACGATAAAATCGTCACACGAGATGGTGAACAAGTTCATCTTCGACGTTATCAACCGGCCAAGTTGAAAGATGAGGCACTTCAACATGAAAGAGTCGTGGTCTTATATCGTGATGATGGTTATGTGATGGCGTATAAGGCTTTGATTCATCCTAGCGATGGTAAGATGCCTAACAAAAAGCAGACATGGGAAAAGGCTGAACTTGTTTGGAAAAACGTAGATCCTGATGGAAGCTATCGTGATCGGCTTGATCGTCTGAGTACCAGTCATCAAGAACGAACTTATATTAATGATGCTGGTGAAACCATTACAGTTCCGATTACCTGGGCTAAGTATATTGATGTTACAGATGAGGGAAACTACTGCTGGGTTGGTCTTGGTGCCAATAGTGAAGTCCTTGAATTTGAGCGGGACAGCTATTGGGACTATGCGGCTGGTCGAGAAAGTTCAGAAATGTGGAACTATGATGAATGGATTCTTGCCCGTCGTGGTGATGGTCCACAACTGGATGCGCCACTGGCTCTTGCGTAAAAGCTTGAATAAAATAAGGAAATGAGAAAAATATTTTTCTCGGTTTCCTTTTTTATTCCCAAATATTATATCTAAAACGTGGAAAATAAGGCAGATTCCTCCGCTTGCCATGCTTCTTGCGGTCTGATTTTCGACCACAAGAATGGCCAACGCCCGAAGCATGAAAGATTTTCGGAACGAAAATCATCTCCATTTGCAGAGTAGTAGCTACGATAGCAAAATGATTCCTAACCCGAATCGTTAAGCTATCTAGGCTGCCATGAGAACTTGTTGCTTTAGCAACTTTAGTTCCATGGACAACGTAGTATGCTCGAAATCTAATCGCCTTATTTCCCACTCTTTTTGTTTTGAATTGAAATAATCCTTTCTTCTACCATGATGGCTATATTATAATGGGGCTAGGAGATGTTACGGATATGAATTTACTGTTTGCTATTGATAATCACGTGGTGGATCAGCTGCTCACAACCCTCTATTCAATCACGGTTAATACGCCTAACCATACCTTTGATGTGTATGTGATTCAGAAAAATAAGTTAAAGAAAACCAAAAAAATTATGACCTTTTGTCACCAATTAGGTTTAAATTACCATCCTGTTATTTTGGGAGAAACTTTCTTAAAGGACGCTCCGGTGACTGATCGCTATCCAGAAACAATTTATTATCGGTTGTTGGCCCAAGAGTATTTACCCAGCGATATGGAGCGGATCCTATACTTAGACGTCGATATTTTGGCGATTAATGATTTGTCGAAACTCTATCAGCTAGATTTAGGGAATTTTTTATATGCCGCAGCAAGTCATTCTGCGCTGTCTAATAATGTCACTGAGCCAATCAACAAATTACGACTTGGTAATTATGAAGCGGAAAGTTATTATAATTCAGGAATTATGATGCTCAATTTAAAGGCGATTCGAAGTAATGTGAAAATTGACGATATTATTGCCTATATTAATAAAAATAAAATGGCGCTTTTTTTACCAGACCAAGATGTGTTAAACGGATTGTATGGGCACCAAATTAAGAAAATTCCTGATGAACTTTATAACTTTGATGCGCGGCGCAGTCCCCTATACTACGGATTGAGTAACGGTAAGTGGGATCTTGATTGGGTAATTCAACATACAGTAATTTTGCATTTTTGTGGCCGTGATAAGCCATGGAAAAAGGATTATCATACGCGTTATGCGGGACTATATAAGCATTATGCGTATCGGGCTCAGAATATATTGCAGTAAACAAGTTAAGAAGAAAATGATTTCGGATTCGTTGGTCAAAAGACTAATAAATAGAAAGAAGACTGACTGGTCTTCTTTTTTTGTGCCTTGACAGGAGTAGATGTGCCATGTATAGTTAATCACGTAAGTAACTAACTGGTTTACTTTATGGAGGGAAATATGGCAAATATTCTGGAAGTTAAACATCTAGATAAGAGTTTTGGACGCAAAAAAGTTTTACATGATATTAATTTTACCGTGCAAAAAGGGCGCATTGTGGGGCTTGTGGGACCTAATGGAGCAGGAAAATCAACAATCATGAAAACTGTTTTAGGATTAACAGATTTTTCTAAAGGCGAAATTCTTGTTGAAGGACAAAAAGTGACGGCAACAAAACATGCGAGTTTAGAACATGTCGGAGCCTTAATTGAGTATCCCGGCATTTATCCATTTTTGAGTGGTCTCGATCACTTGCGATTATTTGCAACTGGTGATGATCAAAAGCAGCGTATTGATGAAGTAGTCACTGAATTGCGAATGACTAAATATATTAAACGAAAAGCGAAATCCTATTCTTTAGGGATGAAACAAAAACTAGGAATTGCGTTAGCTTTGGTTAATCATCCTCATTTTATCGTGTTAGATGAACCGATGAATGGTTTGGATCCGGAATCAAATAAGGATTTACGCAATATTATTACTAAATTAGCCCAAGATGGGGCAACTATTTTAATTTCTAGTCATATTTTAAGTGAACTCGAAAAGTTAGTCGATGATGTGTTGGTGATTGATAAAGGGCGCATTGTGTCGCAATCTTCCATGCAAGCGTTGATGGATCAAGGCAAGAAATACCTTGTGATTAAATCGGCTGATGATGAACACGCCAAACAGTTGTTGACTAAGGCTGGTTATACGTTGGGTGATGGTTCCGAAGTCCAGATTCTTGCAGATGAAGGTCAAAAATTAATGCCAATTCTAAAATTATATGTAGAAAATGACATCGAAATTTTGGATATTCAACATCAGCAAAGCGATTTGGAAACATCGTTATTGGCATTATTAGCTGATGATCAACTGACGGAATAGGGGGAGAAACTAAATGTTAACTTTAATAAATCAAGAGCTATTTAAATTACTGCATAAAAAAAGTACCTATTTTGCGACAATTTTATTGATTGTCCTAATGAGCCTTTTTGCAGGGTTAGCCAAAGCACATCCAAATTATTTTGATCCAGAAGGATTATTCAAATCAAACTTTACGGGAACGGAATGGGTGGTCTTTTTAATGATTGCCGGTTGTGGGGCCATTGTTTCAATGGAATTCCAATACGGAACGGTTAAAGAGCTTTTATACCGCAAATATAATCGTGGCCAAGTAATCGTAAGCAAATGGTTGACGATGTTTATCTATTCCGTTTATCTGTATGCCCTAACGTTTGTTATGACCATTATTTTAAAAGTCGTTTTGTTTAATGATACGTTTGAACTTACAAAAACCGCTAGTAATGGCCGGACGTTAATTGAAAACCTCGGGATTACGATGGGTGGAAAGTTTATTGGATTATGGCTCATCTTGACCCTAGTGTTACTTTTGGCAACGCTGTTTAAAAATGCAACGGTGGCGGTCTCAGTAGGTATTATTGGCTATTTTGCCAGCAGCATCATTGCTAATTTGATGTTTATATTAATTGCTAAGTGGGACTGGTTGAAATGGAATCCAATTAATATGCTGAATTTATCCAGTCAGGTGGTTGAATCTTCCTACAAAACGCTAACTAAATTATCGGTTGATCAAATGGTGTGGGGAAACCTAGGGTACATCGTTGTTTTCCTATTTTGTGGGTACTTGGTCTTTAAAAAACGAAACGTATAAAATTTAGGAGTTATAAAAAAGTGTTGAGACAATTTTGTCTCAACACTTTTTTTGGTGCGCCCGGCATGGGCGCTAACT
>NZ_JQBD01000039.1 GCF_001437255.1 Pediococcus damnosus
CACCAATACCAGAAAGTGTAGACCCTAAATTTTTAGTTTTTCAAAGAATGATATTTATAAACATGGGTCATCAAAGCCGTTGTATCACTGCTCATGTCATCATCATGAATTACAACAGTAATTAATTTGTGGTGGCCTGGTTTCTGGCTAGATCCGATTAAACAGTAACCTGCCCGCGGTGTGTAACCATTTTTAAGCCCGTTAATATAAAGGGAACGGACATTATATTTACGACCTGGTAAAGTGGTATTCACATTGTGGACCCATTGACCATGGACTTTCAGGTTATTTATCTTAGTTGTTTGGTTCACTTCAGGATATTTATTCAGGAGATTTCTGGCAACCACGGCCATATCATGCGCCGAAATGGTATTTTGCGCGTAGGCACTTGAACCAGGATAGCGATAACCATAACCGTTCAGATCACCGTTATCTAAGCCACTTACTGACACAATGTAGTTACCACGAAGCCCCCAACTATTTAATTGCGAACGCATTCTTTGGACTTGTTTGACATTGCTACCAGAAACCCAACGCCCCAAAGCAATGACTGCTGCGTTAGAAGAATCGATTAGAGCCGCTTGGTAAAGTTGCTTAACTGTATATCTGACGCCATGTTTAAGAACAAATCCGCCGCAAGCATAACTTCTCGACATATTATAGAGACCACTGCCAGATGTATTCACGATGGAATTCCATGAATATTTTTTACTATGGACTTTTTGGAGCACGTTATAGATGGTAAGCAGTTTAATTGTGGAAGCTACTGGTACTTTAGCGGTAGCACTTTTATTGTAGAGGAACTTTCCTGTGTTGACATCAATTGCGGCCGCATGCGTGGATTTAATCCAGAATGGGGCACCACCTTTTGTGAGGTATTGTTGCCATACCCAACCAGAATACTTTTTATTACCACTTCTGACATAGAAGTAAACCGCGTTGGCCCTATTGTGACGAAGGGTCTCCTTTTTGGTAACGTACCAGCTGGTATGCGGATGTGATTTCAATAAAAATGCGCATCGAGAGTGGCTCTGATTATATGCTGCACCAGAATTGCTTTTATTATGGTAGGCAGTTGATCGGACATTTGAAATAGAAACCCGTTTATAGGTGGACTTGGCATTTACTGAATTTGTCGTGGAAAACATAAATAAAGCCACAAAAACGGTTAAAACGGTTAATACTGATAAAAATTTTCGATACATATGTAAAAATCCTTTCTAAATATGATACACACGTTGCATATTATGTAGTGCGTTCAATAAATAAGTTTAATCTGAATCGAGCTAAACATCAAGGGTGGCTGAGTTTTTATACCTAAACAAGAATTAAACTCTGTATTAATTCAGGTGGTGTGCTAGAATGATACTGTATTATAAGTGTATCAAAAAAGGGACATACAGAACTGAGGAACAGGTTATGAAACGAAAAGATCGTATTTACCAATTTATTATAGAAAAAACAACGTTAAATGAAACCAATCAATCAACTGATACCAAAACCTTTACCACTGAACAAGTGGCAAAAGAACTGGATTTAATTCGGTCAAATGTTAGTAAAGAATTAAATCAACTGGTACGAGAAAATAAACTGACTAAATTATCAGGACGTCCGGTTCGCTATTGCCGATACGTTGGTGACCAGGAACCAAAAAAAGAAGTTATCACTTCACCATTATCAGCAGGAAAACGACGAATTCACAGTGGCTTAGAACATACAGAAAAACCACAGGGCCCAACTGGAACTAATGATGTTTTCGAACATATGATTGGTAACAGTTCCAGTATGCGAAATCAAATTGAGCAGGCCAAGGCTGCAATTTTGTATCCACCGCGGGGTTTAAACACACTGGTGATTGGCCCAACTGGTTCTGGGAAAACGTATTTCGCTAATGCAATGTTTCAATTTGCGCAGAACCAAAATGTAATTAAAAAAACAGATCAGTTAACGACTTTCAATTGTGCAGATTATTCACATAATCCAGAGCTGTTAATGTCTCATCTATTTGGTTACGTCAAGGGCGCTTTTACTGGTGCTGACGAAGACAAAGACGGGCTCATTCAAGAAGCAGATAACGGGATGTTATTTTTGGATGAAGTGCATCGTTTGCCACCTGAGGGCCAAGAAATGATTTTTTATTTCATGGATCATGGCACGTACAGTAAGTTAGGTGAAACTTCTAAGACACATCATGCTAATGTGCGGTTGGTTTGCGCAACGACAGAAGATCCTGAAAGTTCATTGTTGAAAACTTTTGTACGGCGAATTCCAATTACCATTCAATTGCCGGCATTCAACAAACGAAGTCCAAAAGAACGAATTGAGTTACTAAAAGCTCTTTTGGGAATTGAGGCAAAACGAACGCATAAACAAATCACATTAACTGAAGATGTTGTGCAGTCACTTTTAGGCAGTGTGACCTATGGAAATGTGGGACAACTAAAATCAAATATCCAATTGGTTTGTGCTCGTGGCTTTTTAAACAGTATTTCTAATGAAGATGAAATCATGATTACTGTGGACGACTTACCACCAAATATTAAGGATGGCTTAGTACATTTAGCCGCTAATCGGCATGATTCTGGGGAAATTTCTAAGTTGTTGGAGCCGTACATGACCATTCGACCTGATTCCGATACACATGTCCTCACAAATCGAAATGATAGCTATGAGCTTCCCTATAATTTATACGAGATTATTGGTGATAAGGCGACTTTACTTCGTCAACAAGGTTTGGATCAAGAACATATCAATCATTTCATTACAACGGATATCAATCTTCATTTAAAGACATTTTCAACAGACGAAGATGATAAACGAAGCGAATCGAAGTTGGCTGAAATCGTCAATCAGGATATTATTGATTTCACAAAAGAGACTCAAGTTAAAATTGAAAAAGTTTTGAACTATAAATTTCGCGATAATTTCCTATATGCGATGAGTTTACACATTAGTTCCTTCATTAAAAGAATTCAATCTGGTAAACCAATGCGGACAATGAGTCAAGATTTGGTTGCCATGGTTAAAGAGTATCCAGCTGAAATGAAAGTTTCTCAGCAGATTAAGAGTCAATTGGAAGATCGATACAATGTGCCAATCCCGGAATCGGAAAGCTATTACTTAGCAATTTTATTGGTTTCGTTAAAGGTAGCACCAACTACAGGTAAAGTTGGAATTGTGGTTGCAGCTCACGGGAGTAGTACAGCTACATCAATGGTACAAGTTGTGTCCCAGCTCCTATCTGATAACACCATTCAATCATTTGATATGCCCTTGGATATGGATCCAAAAGTGGCATACAAGGATATTGTGGAATGTGTTAAACGAGCTGATGAAGGAAATGGTGTTTTACTTCTCGTTGATATGGGGTCACTAAGTACTTTTGCTTCTAAAATTACGAAAGAAACTCATATTCCAGTTCAAACAATTGATATGGTGACGACCTCAATGGTACTAGAGGCGGCTCGTAAAACCTCCTTTATCGAAACTGATTTATCGGCCATTTATTCAGAGTTACGCGAATTCCGTGGTTACTCTCGTGTAAATGCTAGTTCCACACGGAAACCAAAATTGGCGGACACGACTTCTAAAGCTGACTCTTCTGTACAACCAAAGGCAATTGTTGCGATTTGTTCAACGGGTGAGGGGACAGCAAAAAAGATTCAGTCCTTATTAGATCAGCTTTTAGTGGAAAACCTAATTGACGATATTAAAATCATTCCAATTTCGTTAGTTAATATGAATACTCATATTAAGAGTTTACAAAAGGAGTATCGGATTATCGCCACGACTGGGGTCACGCATCCTGATATTCAGGTACCGTTCATGTCACTGAAAAATCTCTTGGAAGGTGGCGGCGAACAATTTATTGATAAAGTGTTGGAGCGAAATTTCATTAGCGTTTTCGATAGTCATCAGGACGTGAAATTGACTAAAGAAGTATGCGCGCAATATTTAGACGAATTTTATACTTTCATTAATCCACATAAAATTACGAATGTTTTATGGCAATATGTAAATCAATTACAGACCGATACTCATAAAAAATTTAGTGAACCATTTAAGATTAATCTCATTATGCATATTGCAGGTGCAATTGAACGGTCACTAACAAATGGCGAGATTTCTGCAACAGACAAAGAATTAAAACAAATAAAAGATTCGAAATGGTATTCAGCAGTGAGGTCTGTAAACGATAAATACCTGCGTCAGATTAGAATCGAATTGTCGCCTGAAGAAGTTTATTACATTGTTAAACTCCTTGAAACTTGGCAAGCTAAAGATGAAACAGCCAACACAAAACAATTGAATAGTTAAAAGTAATTCACAAATAACACACAAAATAACACACAAGACTGTATCAGTTTTGTGTGTTATTTTAAAACGCTTTAAAGTAGGCGTTTTCATTTAGTGTACTTTGGCACGGTTTTTGCATATATATAAGTGAGTGCAAAAAAAGATGGTCTTGTACTTGTGAGGATCAAATTTAGTTACAGGTTATTGAGAAATTATTTGTTCATTTTTATTTACTGTAACAATCATAATAGGAGGTATAGAAATGGTAGGGATTATCATTGCTAGTCACGGTGAATTTGCTAACGGGATCTTGCAATCCGGATCAATGATTTTTGGAGAGCAAGAAAACGTCAAGGCTGTTACTTTAAAGCCTAGTGAAGGACCTGACGATATTAAAGGAAAATTGGAAGCGGCAATTGCCTCTTTCGAGAACCAAGATGAGATCTTGTTCTTAGTTGATCTCTGGGGCGGAACACCATTCAATCAAGTGAATAACTTGTTTGAAGCACATAAAGACAAATGGGCAATTGTTGCCGGTTTGAATTTACCAATGTTAATTGAGGCATATGCTTCAAGAATGTCAATGGATAATGCACGTGATATTGCAGCTCATATTCAAGAAACTGCAATCGAAGGTGTAAAGGTTCGTCCAGAAGAGTTGCAGAAGAAAGCACCTAGCACAAAATCAAAAAATGCTGGAGCTGCTGCAGGGAAACCTGGAAAACTCGAATACGTCTTGGCACGAATTGATTCACGTTTGTTACATGGACAGGTTGCAACTGGCTGGACCAAAGCAACTAATCCAACCCGAATTATTGTTGTTTCTGATAGCGTTGCAAAAGACGAATTACGGACAACAATGATTAAACAGGCTGCACCTTCTGGTGTAAAAGCACATGTTGTTCCAATTGATCAGATGATTAAGTTATCTAAGGATGACAAACATTTTGGTGGTCAACGAGCATTATTACTTTTTGAAACACCACAAGATGCGCTTAGAGCTATTGAGGGTGGCGTTCCACTTAAGACACTCAATGTGGGTTCTATGTCACATTCAGTTGGAAAAGTTCAACCTAATAAGGTTTTAGCTTTTGATCAAGATGACATTGATACATTTGCCAAATTGAAGTCTGATGGCGTTACATTTGATGTACGTAAGGTTCCAACAGATTCCAAAGACGATATGGATGAAATTCTTAAAAAAGCTGAAACACAGCTACAGAAACAGAAATAATTTAATGGAAGAAATGGAGGATTAATCGAAATGAATTTAAACGCTATTCAGATAATTTTAGTTATTCTTATCTCGTTTTTAGCCGGTATGGAAGGTATTTTGGATCAATTTCAATTCCATCAACCAGTTATTTCATGTACGTTGATTGGATTAGTAACTGGAAATTTAATGCCTTGCCTTGTATTGGGAGGTACTTTACAAATGATCGCTTTAGGCTGGGCTAACGTCGGTGCCGCTGTTGCACCTGATGCCGCTTTGGCTGGTGTTGCATCTGCAATTATTCTAGTTTTAGGTGGCCAAGGTAAAGCTGGTATTGCTTCCGCGATTGCGATTGCGGTACCTTTAGCTGTTGCCGGTTTACTATTAACAATTCTTGTTCGGACAATTTCAACTATGATTGTTCATATTATGGATAGGGTTGCTGCAGAAGGAAGTTTTAATAAGCTTGATATGTGGCAATGGATTGATATTTGTTTACAAGGTTTACGAATTGCTATTCCAGCTGCATTGATCTTAGCCGTTGGTGCTGGTCCTGTTAAAGCAGTATTGAACGCTATGCCAACTTGGTTAACCCAAGGCCTTTCAATTGGTGGTGGTATGGTTGTTGCTGTTGGATATGCAATGGTTATCAACATGATGGCGACTGCTGAAGTATGGCCATTCTTTGCCATTGGTTTTGTAATGGCAACCATTAAAGATTTAACTTTAATTGGTTTAGGTACAATTGGTGTTTCAATGGCTCTAATTTATCTAAACTTAGAGGCAAGCAGTTCTAATAATAGTGGTTCGACAAGCAGCGACGGAGGTTCCGATAATTCCGGCGATCCGCTTGGCGATGTCATAGATAATTATTAAGGAAGGGGCGAAAAAAATGGCAGAAACAGCAGATACAAAAGCAGCAGGTACAACATTGAAAATAAGATTAACTAAAAAAGATCGTGTAGCCGTTTGGTGGCGTTCAACCTTTCTTCAAGGTTCTTGGAACTATGAACGTATGCAAAATGGTGGTTGGGCTTACTCATTAGTCCCAGCCCTTAAGAGATTGTACAAGACCAAAGAAGACCGTGCCGCAGCCTTAAAACGACATTTGGTATTCTTCAATACTCATCCTTACTTAGCTTCACCAATTCTTGGAGTTACAATGGCTCTTGAAGAGGATCGTGCTAATGGTGCACCAATTGATGATGTTGCTATTCAAGGTGTTAAAGTTGGTATGATGGGTCCTTTAGCTGGTGTTGGTGATCCAGTGTTCTGGTTTACTGTTCGTCCAATTTTAGGTGCCTTAGGTGCTTCATTGGCTATGAGTGGTAGTATCATGGGACCAATCATCTTCTTCGTGGCTTGGAACATTATTCGAATGGCATTTACCTGGTATTCACAAGAATTCGGTTATAAAGCCGGTTCTGCAATTTCAAAGGATATGTCTGGTGGCTTACTACAAAAGGTAACTAAGGGTGCTTCAATTTTAGGTATGTTTATCTTAGGATCCTTAATTAACCGTTGGGTTGTTGTTAAGTTTACCCCAGTTGTTTCAAAAGTTGAACAAGCTAAGGGTGCTTACATTGATTGGGCTCATCTTAAGAGTGGCGCTGCTGGAATCAAAGAAGCTTTGACACAGCAAGCAGCTGGTTTATCTTTGGATAGGTACAAGGTAACAACCTTACAAGATAACTTGGATCAATTAATTCCTGGTTTAGCAGGATTACTTCTTACATTATTCTGTATGTGGTTACTTAAGAAGGGTGTTTCACCAATCGTTATTATCTTTGGTTTATTCTTCGCTGGTATTATCTTACATGTCTTACACATTATGTAATAAATTTAAATTAGCCTGGGATTTAGTTCCCGGGCTTTTTTATTAATTATGTTGATTAGTAGACAAAGATAAGTTTTTGCCCAAACGTACAAGTCGTCGTATAATAACTGTAATTGTATAAATGTGAAAGCAATAAAGAGAGAATGGAGTTGAGCAAATGGTTCAATCTATTAATACAAAGGTTGATTTAGTGATGAAAGGAACGTCGTATATTGGTTTAGGTAGTTATGGCCAAATCATGATCGGCGATAAGGGATTTGAATTTTATAGCTCCCGAAATGTTAAAGATTATGTGCAAATTCCTTGGACCGAGGTAAGCTATGTGTACGCTTCAGTTATTTTTAAAGGAAAGTGGATTCCCAGGTTTGCCTTAAAAACTAAATCTAATGGGACTTATTCTTTTGCTGCACGAGATGCCAAAAAGACCCTTCGCGCCATTCGAGTTTATATTGACCCTAATAAAATGTTGCGTTCATTATCCTTTCTTCAAGTTGTTAGGCGTGGGTCAAGAAATATTTTTCAAAAAATTAAAAATAAATTTAGTCGGCATAGTCGGACCAAGTCAAAATAATTAAGGAAAGTAATCATTAATGACTGAAACAAAGAATACAATAATTGATTTAAAAGTTACTGCTGACTTATTTGTCGGGGCTAATCAACGCGGAAAAATTGTGATTGGTGATAAGGGCTTTGAATTTATTAACAATCATAAGAACCGAAACTTTGTTTACTTACCTTGGGACGAGATTAGTCATGTTGTGGCCGCACGTGGAATTCGCAAGGGTAAGATCATGCGTTTTTCCGTGCAATCGAAGCGTAATATCGGATATGTGTTCACGACTAAAGACCCAAAAGGGGTATTCAGAGCGATGCGCAAACATATGGATGCAAAACAACTAGTTTACGAAAAAGATATGTTTGATCGGCTGCGACACAGTTTTAGAAAGCTTTTAAAAAAGTAGCAATTTAAATTTTAAAGGAGGAACACAAGCATGATTGCGTACATTGTGGCAAGTCATGGGGATTTTGCTAAAAGTATCGTGAAATCGTCTTGGGAAATCTTTGGAAAACAGGAAAAAGTAGTTTCTGTAGCTCTTGAACCTGATGAAGATCCTAAAAAACTTTTAACTAACTATCAAACTACATTAAAAGGTTTTGATCAAGATGATCAAGTGATATTTTTGGTTGATTTATTTGGTGGGACGCCATTCAACGTGGCAGGCCAAATTGTGGCTGAACATCCAGATCGGATGGCATTACTGACAGGTTTGAACTTAGCAATGTTAAGTGAAGCCTATGTTGTGCGTGATCAAAGCTTGAAGGATGCAGTTCTTCGCTTAGAGGAAAGTGCAAAATCTGGTGTTCGCCATTTGGAATTACCAGAAGAAGATAAGGGAGACGACTAGCTTTGACAATGAAAATTTGTTTAGCAAGGGTAGATAGTCGTTTACTTCATGGTCAAATTGTAACTGGCTGGTCAAAATTTGTTAAACCAAATCGCATTTTAGTTGTTTCGGATAGTGTGGCGAATGATGATTTACGTAAGATGTTGATTGTCCAAGCAGCACCAGTAGGCGTCAATACGAATGTGTTGACGATTGACAAAATGTTGCGAATTTATTCGGATCCGCGTTTTGATTCTTTCAAGGTTCTTCTATTAACCGAGACGGTTCAAGATATGTTAAGGCTTGTGCGTGGTGGAATGGATTTTCAAAAGCTCGGGATTGATATTGGCAGCTTAGCCTTCTCTCAAGGAATGACGATGCTTAATGATTCCATAGCAGTTGGCCCTGAAGAAATTGACGACATTCGTGCGTTGCATGCTGCCGGCCTTCAGGTTTATGCGCAAAAGATTCCAAATGATGGGAAAAAAGACATGTTAGCAATGCTGACAAAAAATAAATTATAAAAAATAGAACTAAAACAGGTAAGGTTGGCCACACAAAGTCCAACCAAATACGTGTTCTAGTTCTATTTTTTTGAAAAATTAATCTAATTCAGCAGTTTAGCACTTAGTTTTTAAAGTTTTTGAATAGAAGCAGGGTTAGATTACCAAATGACGGAAAAGATTGGTAAAATAGAGAAAACAATCGTAAGTGAGGAACAAAAAATGACGGTGAACATAAAGATTGCTGCTACAGGGCATTATGTCCCAAAGCGTATTGTCGATAACTTTGAATTAAGCAAAATCATGGATACGAGTGATGAATGGATTCAGACTCATACTGGTATTGAGACTCGTCATTTTGCAATGAACGGTGAGAATACTTCAGATTTATGTACGCAGGTTGGCAAACAGCTCTTAGATAAGAGTGGCGTTCAGGCTGATGAAATTGATCTGATCTTGATTTCAACCATCACACCAGATAGTTTAACACCAGCAACGGCCTGTATTGTGCAAGATAAATTAGGTGCCAAAAATGCATTTGCCATGGATATTTCGGCAGCATGTGCGGGGTTTGTATTTGGCCTGAGCACGGCTGAAAAATTCTTACGTTCTGGACGCTATCACAAAGCTTTGGTCATCAGTGGGGAAACTAACTCTAAGATGATGGATTTTGAAGATCGTACCTCTGCTGTTTTTTTTGGTGACGGTGCTGGTGGTGCACTTTTGGAAACCACAGATGATGTGAGTGAAGAATTCTTTATCGATGAGAAGCTGCAATCACTAGGTAGTGCTAATCAAACAATTCACAGTGGCAGAATTCAGCCAATTCAGGAAATTTCTGCAGATAACTATCCAAAAACAGACGCATTTTATCAGGATGGGCGCGCGGTGTTTACATTTGCGACAGAAACAGTACCGACTCAAATGCAGCAAATCTTAGAAAAAAATCAGTTGGGTGCAGACTCAATTGATGCTGTGATTTGTCATCAGGCAAACTTACGAATTATCGAAAAAATTAGTCAGACATTGACGATTTCGCTTGAAAAATTTCCGGTAAATGTCATTCATTATGGGAACACCTCGTCGGCAGGAATTCCAATGGCGTTGGATCAATTATCGCGAGTAAAAGGCCAACCGAAAAAGGTCCTGCTAACCGGATTTGGCGCTGGCTTAGACTATGCAAGTATGTTAATTAACTTCTAGGAGGTTAGATAATTTGAATTTAGAAGATATCAATAAATTATTAGATAAACTAGATCAAATGAACTTCAGTGAAGTAGAGATCGAAATTGACAAAACCAAAATTCATGTAAAGAAGGCAACGGGTGAAGCTCCAGTAGGACCAACTGGTAAACCTGTAAAGCAAGAACAACCATTTTCTGATTCAGTGATCAGTAGTCCTATGGTTGGGGTTGTGCACTTGGAAAAGCAATTAAAAGTTGGACAAAAAGTTGCCGTTGGTGATGTGGTTGCTCAAATAGAGAGCATGAAACTGTTTAACGATGTAACCAGTTCACAAGCTGGAGTGGTTAGTCAGTTATATGTAAAAGATGGTGATCCGGTTGAGTTTCATCAATCATTAATCGCTTTAACAAAGGATAACAAACATGTTTAGAAAAGTTTTAATTGCCAACCGAGGCGAAATTGCTGTTCGGATTATAAGCGCTTGTCAGAAGCTTGGAATTGCGACGGTGGCCGTTTATTCAGAGGCTGATCGAGAGGCGCTATTTGTGAAACAAGCAGATGAGTCAGTCTGTATCGGACCAGCAGCTGCCGTTAACTCCTATCTTAATCGGGAGGCCATTTTGATGGCGGGGATTAACACTAATGCTGATGCAGTTCATCCTGGGTACGGCTTTTTATCCGAAGATGCTTTATTTGCCCAAATGTGTGAAGAATGCGGCATGACTTGGATTGGACCACAAGCTTCTTTAATTCACGATTTTTCAGATAAAACCAATTCACGAGCACTTGCCCAAAAACGGGGATTACCAATCATTCCGGGCTCTGGCATGATCACCAGCGAGCCACAACTCTATGCTAAAGCTAACGCGATTGGCTATCCCGTATTATTAAAAGCTAGTCATGGCGGCGGCGGAAAGGGAATTCGCTTAGTGCATTCGGCTAAGGAACTCTTTGAGAAGTATCAACTAGTCAAAGAAGAGGCGGGGTCTTCTTTTTTAGATGGCACGATTTATTTAGAGCGGGCATTTGAAAAAGCCCGGCATATTGAAGTACAAGTGTTAGGTATGCCCGACCAATTATTGATTTTAGGCGATCGTGATTGTAGCTTGCAAAAAAATCGCCAAAAAATAATTGAAGAAAGTAATGCCGCAATTTTAACAAAAAAAGAACGCACTACTTTATATAAGCTAGTGCATCAGTTGTTGGATAGGTCAAACTATCAAAGCTTGGGGACAGTTGAATTCTTATTTGTACATCATCATTTCTACTTTTTAGAGATGAATACACGTCTGCAGGTGGAACACGGTGTCACCGAAGAAACAAGCGGAATTGACATCGTTCAGGCACAAATTCGGGTGGCAGCGAACGAAAAACCAGTGGTGCATCAAATCGAATTCACCGGACATGCGATTGAATGTCGACTGAATGCCGAAACTAATGTCGCTAAACAACAATTTGAAACGGGAAGGTTAACGCAGTTTGATTTACCAACTGATGTGCGCGTAGATACTGGTTTGCAAAATGGTGACGAAATTACGCCGTTTTATGATCGGTTGTTGGCAAAGATAATTGTGTACGCCAAAACGCGCGAAGCGGCAATTAAGAAAATGCAAATAGTTCTGAGTGACGTTAAGGTGACTGGAATTGGCACTAATTTGTCACAGCTCAAGCAATTAATAAATAGTACTCAGTTTGCGGAAAATCATTACAATATCCATTCTGTAGGGAAACTAATGGAGGCTGGATCACATGAGTCATATGCCTGAAAATAATAGTTGGCAGGCTTGCCGATACTGTGGAAAACATGTCCATAAGCTTCAATGGCACCCAAATTATCGATGCCCTTTTTGTGGACAATTACAGCGGTTAACAATTAAGCAGCGTCTGAGGATTACGATTGATGCAGATAGCTGGCAAAGTTTTGAAACGGTTGGAACCAGCACGGATTTCTTAGACTTTCCAGGATATACTGAAAAATTAAAAAGAGCCCAAGACAAAACTGGTGAAGCGGAGGCGATGTGTGCTGGTACTGCCAAAATTGGTGGTTTTCCAGTGGTTATTGGTGTTATGGATAGCCATTTTATGATGGGAACGTTAAATACCACAATAGGCGCAGTGATCAAACAGGCAATGGCTGAATCCGTTGCACGGAAGTTACCATTAATTCTGTTTGTGGCGTCAGGTGGGGCCCGCATGCAGGAAGGGATTTTTTCACTGCTGCAAATGAATACCATTTTAAATCAGTGGAGTCAGTTAGAAGATAGCAAAAATTTAGTCGTGAATATTTTGACGGATCCAACTATGGGCGGTGTTTCGGCTAGCTTTGGTTTTAAGGCCGACTATGTTTTGGCAGAAGATCACGCTCAAATTGGCTTTGCTGGAAAAAGGGTCATTGCACAAACTACCCATGAACAACTTTCTGACACTTTTCAGACGGCCGAAGATTTGTTGGCTCATGGGTTAGTGGATCAAGTCATACAACGTGAAAAAGTGCGTAGCCAACTAATTACCTTATTGCGAATTCATTTTGGAGGTAACCATGCCTGAAAAAAATTTGGAAGAAAAAATAAATTTAGTCCGCTCTCCGAAACGGTTGACTGCGCACCAACTTACTAGTCAACTTGTGACTGACTTTTTTGAGATTCATGGGGATCGTCAATTAGGAGATGATCCGGCTGTTACAACTGGAATTGGATTGTTTCATCAGCGTCCCATCACAATTATTGGAATTAATCGGGGAACTAATATCGAGCAACGCCGGGAAGTGAATGGTGGTGCAGTTCGAGTTACAGGCTATCGGAAGGCTTTGCGGGTGATTAAAGCGGCCGAAAAGTTTAACCGTCCGGTGATTAGTTTTATTAATATGCCAGGTGCAGATGCCAGCGTGTTTTCTGAACAACATGGACAAAGTGAAGCAATTGCGGATTTAATTGCCAAAATGGGTCAATTAAAAGTTATTAACATCGCACTTTTTCTGGGTGAAGGACATAGTGGCGGTGCATTGGCTTTTAGCAATGCAAATGCAATTCTGATGCTTGAAAATGCGCTGTTTTCAGTGGCATCACCGGAAGCCGTACAAGCAATTTTGAAAAATCGTGATGAGACTAGGGATGCGAGTGAGTTTTTACCGATGACTGCGCAACAACTCAAAAAAATTGGTCTTACAGATAGTATCATTAGTGAGACGCCAGCTGGTTCATTAGTACAACGAATTGATGATGAATTGATGAAAACGATGAAACGTTTTGAAAAATTAGATGGAGAACAATTAAGGCAACAGCGACGAGTTAAATTTGAAAAAGTTTTAAAATTGAATTGAACGTAGAAAAAAAGGGCTTGGAATTTTTCCAAGTCCTTTTTATATTTCATTAGGGAGTAGTTTGCGGTGTGCTTGCACTGGAAAACGGATCGCTATTAATTGAGGAAGAATTAATAGCGGAACTGCTGCTTGTGTTTGAATCACTGGAAGCTGAGCTACTTGAGCTGTCAGCAGTGTTTGAACTTTCTTGGCTTTCTTTTAGCGTGGTTGTTGCTTTTAGCCCTAATTCTTTACGAATTTTGTTTGAAACGCGTCGTCGTTCAGACGTTGGAGCGACCTGGTATGATAAGCCGTTAATGGTTTGACTGTCACCCTTTAAAGTTGTTGATTTAATATGGTGAGAAGCGTTTTTGTAATTAAAACGCAGTGCTAACATGTCGTTGAAAGTTAAATTTGTCTTCATATTTTTCTTCACAGAGTTCAAAATGGATTGAAATCTAGTGACTGAAGAAATGGAGAGGGCTTTTTTAGCAATTGCCAAGATAATTTGGCGCTGACGTTTTTGACGACCGTAATCACCATCAGGATCATCATAACGCATCCGGGAATAAGACAGGGCTTCTTTCCCAGTAAGATGTGTTTTGACCCCTTTTTTAACGTTGGCAGAGCCATACTTAAACGTTAATGGTGGAGTGACGTTAACTCCGCCAACTGCATTTACGAGATCTTCTAGTCCGCCCATGTTCATGACAACATAAAAATCGACGGGAACGTCAAGTAATGTTTGCACAGATTTAATGGACTGAGAAACCCCACCAATTTCATAAGCTGAATTAATTTTTTCTGTTGACCCATCAATGGTAACTTCAGTATCACGCGGGATGCTGGTCATGTATGTTGTTTCTTTTTGAGCATTTAAGGAAGCCACCATTATTGTGTCACTAAGACCAGTTGTCTTTCGACCTAAGGCCCCGGTATCAGTTCCTAAGACTAAGACATTAAGAGGCTTTTTATTTTTAATGACGTTGGATACATTCCGAGTCGAGGGTGTTTTCGTTTTTTGATAAGCTGAATTAACCGTATCTTTAGCATTGGCATACATGGAGTATGCTTTAGCGCCGCCAGCAATTAATAAAACTAAAATGATACCAATAGTCCACCAGATTTTTTTATGCGATTTCTTTGTATCTTTCATATGTTTCTCACTCACTAATGTAGTCCTCTTTTCAGCTATTTTAATTGAAAAAATGTGTTCGCTTTCATAGTGATCACACCATATTTACCAAGGTATTTGTGAAAATGGTCTATGAAAATATGCTATACTAGACCTTGTTTCATTATTTTAACTATCATACACCACTTGGAGAAGGGATAATATCACAATTTTTTTACATAGTATCCAAGGCGTTGTGACGATCATTGTCATGATCGCGGTTGGTTACATTCTATCCTGGCGAAATTGGTTTGATGAGGGGTCTTCACGGCTCATCGCCAAATTGGTCACTCAAATTGCATTGCCAGCTTATATGATTAGCACAATTACACATGATTTTACTGCAAAAAAGTTATTAAGTACACTACCAGACCTTCGTTTTCCGGTTTTGTCGATGTTAATTTTGTTTGCGTTGTCGATGGTTTTAGTTCGGGTCCTCCGAATTAAGGAGCAACATAAAGGCTTATTTGAATCAATGTTTTTGAATTCAAACACAGTTTTTATTGGACTTCCAGTTAATATGGCGTTATTTGGGACTAGCAGTTTGCCTTATGTACTGGTCTATTACATGGCAAATACAACGATTTTTTGGACTTTAGGTGTTTGGCTGATTCAGCGAGATGGTACGGAATCTCATAAATTTAATTTAAAAACGACGCTCGGAAAAATCTTTTCACCGCCATTACTTGGTTTCATCGTGGGCGTTTTTTTAGTGCTTTTGCACATCCAATTACCACAGTTTATTTTATCTGATTGTCAGTACATTGGTGGGTTGACGATTCCATTGTCTATGTTCTTTATCGGAATTGCGATTCAACGAGCAGGTATTAAAAATATGAAATTGAATCGAGATAGTCTCGGAGTATTGTCAGGTCGATTTATATTCGCACCACTATTAATGACACTTTTGGTCCTACCAATGCCGGTTCCATTGTTAATGAAGCAAGTATTTATTTTGCAATCCGCAATGCCAGTTATGACTAATGCGCCTGTAGTAGCGAAATTGTATCATGCGGACGAACAATATGCGGCAATTATGGTAACCGAAACGACGTTATTGAGTTTAATCATTATTCCATTGTTAATGATGTTTGTTAAATCAGGATTAATTACGTAATGCGTGGTGCAACAGATTGATTGTAGTAAGTAGCGTTTTTGCTTGAATTTAGAAGTTAAGTTTGTCAAGATTGGGAGATAATAGGGAAATTGAGAAAAACAGTTGGTTATATTAGTTTTGCAACTTTAATGTTTAGTTTGATGGAAATTGCACTTAAATTAGCGGGTGGGGCCTTTGATCCAATTCAATTAAACCTCATTCGTTTTGCGATTGGTGGATTGGTATTATTACCAATCGCTTTGAGAGCATTAAAAAAACAGCATCGCCGGTTAAACTGGCAAGATTTAAGGCTGTTTGGATTGACTGGATTTGTTTGTGTCATTATCAGTATGACATTGTATCAGTTAGCAATTGTCTACTCTCCAGCGGCAACTGTCGCGGTGTTGTTCAGTTGTAATCCAGTTTTTGCTTTAATCTTTTCATATTTAATTTTACATGAACGGCTAGGTCGCGCTAATATAATTTCAGTTGTTATATCAGTGATTGGATTGTTGGTTATCGTCAATCCAACCCATATTAAAAACGTTGTTGGACTAACACTAGCAGTTACCTCGGCATTAACTTTCGGTCTTTACAGTATTATTTCTCGATACGGTTCACAAAAAACGAGATTTAAATGGAATTGTAATGACTTGTTTTACGTTCTTAACAGGAACGGTTGAATTGTTCGTTATTGTTATGTTAACGCACGTTCCAGCGATTGGACGGGCAATGGGACAAGTTAGCTTTCTGAAGCAATTTGTTAATATTCCGGTTATTCACAACATCAGCTGGCAATATGTGCCACTATTATTCTTCATTGGCGTTTGTGTTACCGGTGGTGGATTTGCATTTTACTTTTTGGCAATGGAAACTTCCGATGTTTCGACGGCTTCACTGGTGTTCTTCATCAAACCAGCGTTGGCACCAATTCTAGCAGCTTTAATTTTAGGTGAAACAATTACAGTACCAACAATTGTGGGAATCGTGATTATCCTGTTGGGATCGGTCGTTACATTTATGGGAAACCGTTCCAAATCAGTTCGATCAGAAATGGGAAAACCTGTTTACCCTGAAAAAGAGCAGTCAGAAACTGATGATTCTTTAGTAGATAAAGTTAAAGGTTTGAATTCAAATTTTGAAGATGAGGATTAAAAATGACTTACTTAGTCTTATTACGACATGGTCAAAGTGAAGCTAATCGTGACAATGTGTATACCGGTTGGAGCGATGTGCCACTTACTGCGCAAGGAAGAGCTGAAGCTAAACGGGCTGGTAAATTGATTCAGCAAACACAAATTCAGTTTACCGATGTGCATACTTCGTTGTTAAAACGGGCAATTACGACAGCTGATATTGTTATGGACCAAATCCAACAGGACTGGTTACCAATCCATAAGACTTGGCGTTTAAATGAGCGACATTACGGAGCTTTGCGTGGTCAAAATAAGGATGAAACTCGAAAAGTTTATGGTGCCCATCAAGTGGCACTATGGCGACGAAGCTTTAAGGCCATTCCGCCTTTGCTGAAGGCGACGGAATCAGATCGACGGTACGTTGAGCTGGGTGACATCGAGCCTCGTGGAGAGAGCCTTGAAATGGCCTATAATCGTCTGTTACCATATTGGACGAACGAAGTTGCTCCTCGTCTGTTAGATGGGCACAATCAGTTAGTTGTGGCTCATGGCAGTACATTACGTGCGCTCATTAAATATTTGGAAGAAATTAGTGATGAGGGAATCGATGGGGTAGAAGTGGCAAATGGCGAACCAATTGTGTACCAGTTTGATGACCAATTGAAAATTATTAATAAAAAGTTTTTAGATTAAAAAGAGAGTCATCAAAAGCCTGATTGTTGTGGTTCTTCGTCAACTGTTGTTGGTGAACA